>JALREE010000333.1 GCA_023256835.1 Pseudomonadales bacterium
CACGTTATCGATAACACCGGATTTTGAGTCCGGCGCGTCTTCCAATTTCGCCACTCCGGCAGCGAGGAAGGGCCGGCATTATAACAGCAAAGTCCTTGGGCGCAATGGGGCTGGAAGCGCCGAATTTCCTGCCTCGCAGGCCAATGGAGAGGGGCAGTGCAGGCCTTGGCGAGGCGGCGGCAGACTTGGTTTTGGCAACGTGCTCGGGCACACTCGCAGGCCTTTTCTCGCCCATGAACGGAATTCCCCACGCATGCAGCTCTCCGATTTCCACTTCGATCTGCCCGATGAACTCATCGCACATCACCCGCCACAACAGCGCACGGGCAGTCGTCTGCTCTGTCTGCGCCGCGCTGATGGCCTGCTGGAGCACCGGCAGTTTCCTGATCTACTGGAGTATCTGCAGCCCGGCGATCTGCTCGTGTTCAACAATACCCGGGTGATACCCGCGCGCCTGCTGGGACACAAGGCCAGCGGCGGGCGCATCGAGGTGATGATCGAGCGCGTGACGAGCGAGCACGAGGTGCTGGCGCAGGTGCGCGCCAGCAAGTCGCCAAAGCCGGGCACGACGCTGGAGTTCGTCAATGCGGCGGGGGAGCGGCTGGTGCTGCGTGTGCTCGGTCGTGAAGGCGAATTCTACCGCCTGGCTTTTCCCGCTGATCGCGTGGTGCACGAGGCGCTCCAGTCTTTCGGGCATGTGCCGCTGCCCCCGTATATCCGCCGCGAGGACGCCCTGGAGGACCGCGAACGCTACCAGACGGTCTATGGCACGCGTCCCGGCGCGGTGGCTGCGCCCACGGCCGGTCTGCATTTCGACGACCCTCTGCTGGCGCGCATCCGCGAAAAGGGCGTGGAGACGGCCTTCGTGACCCTGCATGTGGGCTCGGGCACCTTTGCGCCCATTCGCGTCGAGAACGTGCTGGAGCATCGCATGCACCAGGAGCGCATTGAGATCGACGCGGCCACCTGCGCGCAGATCCGTGCCTGCAAGGCCCGGGGCGGGCGCGTGATCGCCGTGGGCACCACCTCCGTGCGGACGCTGGAGAGTGCCGCGCGCTTCGGCGGGACTGCCGGGCTGCAGCCGTACAGCGGCGAGACCGACATCTTCATCTACCCCGGCCATCAGTTCGCGGTGGTGGACGCGCTGGTCACCAATTTCCACCTGTCGCAGTCTACATTGCTGATGCTGGTCAGTGCGCTTGCCGGGCGGGAGCGGGTTTTGGCCGCGTATGAAGAAGCGGTGCGTCAGCGTTACCGCTTCTTCAGTTATGGGGATGCGATGTTCCTCTACTGAGCGCTGGCTTGTGCCAGGGGTGCTGTCCGCCTTGCCGCAGGACTCGCTCCGGCGCGCGGGGCGCTGCTATACTCCCGCCCCATTCGATATTCACCCACCCACTCAAGGACCAAGAAAACGCCATGAAATCACCCGTACGCGTCGCTGTCACCGGGGCAGCAGGTCAGATCAGCTATTCCCTCCTGTTCCGCATCGCCGCCGGCGACATGCTCGGCAAGGACCAGCCCGTCATCCTGCAACTGCTGGAAATCACCCCGGCACTGGGCGCGCTGCAGGGCGTGGCCATGGAGATCGAGGACTGCGCCTTCCCGCTGCTGCACGGCATCGTGCAGACCGACAAGCCGGACGTGGCGTT
>JALREE010000347.1 GCA_023256835.1 Pseudomonadales bacterium
GCGCATCGAGATCATCCGCGGTTCGTCCAGCGATCTCGACGTGCAGAACAGCAACCAGATCGTCAACATCGTGCTGCTCGAGGCCTTGCCCACCAGCACGCTGTCCAGCGAGATCAACGTGACGCAGTACAGCGACAGCACGCTGAACCCGGGCGGTTCGCTCTCGCTGAGCGGCCAGCGCGGTCAGCTCAATTACCTGTTCAGCGGCCAGGTGGCGAGCGCCTACGAACATCAGGAGAGTTTCGAGACGAGCATCCTGGGCGACTTCTCGCCAAACGAGACCATCGACGCCGATCGTTACCGCGACCAGACCAATTACACCTTCAACACCACGCTGGGCTATGCGCTGACGCCGAACGACAGCATCACCTTCAACGCGCTCTACGGCGAACAGGACCCACCCGTGAAGCTGCAGCGCACCTATGTGAATCAGCGCACCACGCCAGTGAGCACCTTCATCGAACGCGAGACGATTCCGGCCACCTCCACCAACTGGGAAGTGGGCGGGGATTACGAGCATCGCTTTGAGAGTGGCAGTCGTCTGAAGGGGCTGTTC
This sequence comes from Pseudomonadales bacterium, assembly GCA_023256835.1. Taxonomy (GTDB): domain Bacteria; phylum Pseudomonadota; class Gammaproteobacteria; order Pseudomonadales; family Pseudohongiellaceae; genus UBA5078. The sequence goes on from JALREE010000347.1 coordinate 557, forward strand.
ATCGTCAACGAGCGCGACAATCAATCCACGCGCGAGCGTTACCGTGCCACGTCGCCCACGGACGCGGGCGTGAAGAATCTGTTTCTCGACACCAGCAGTGTGTATCAGGAAAAGATCGTGCGTGGCTCCTACACCTTCGAGATGGCAGAAGGCCAGGGCGTGGAGCTGGGCGTCGAGCGCGCACTGACCACGCAGGACTCGGGCCTGCGCCAGGGCGTGCGTACGGCAGCGGCGGGCGTGCCGGAGTACGGCGGCCTCACGCCGGTGGTGCTGCCCAATGCCTTCTCCACGGTGGAGGAGATTCGCTACGAACCCTTCGCGGTGCACACCTGGCAGGTCAATCCGCGCATGACGCTGGAAACCACGGTGGTGGCGGAATTCTCGGAGATTTCCCAGTCGGGCGATGTGAACAACACGCGCGACTTCCGCTACGTCAAGCCGAAGGTGGACTTGCGCTATGACCTCAGCAGCACGCTGCAGGTGCGCGGCACTCTGGAACGTTTCGTCTCGCAACTGACCTTCGCGGATTTCTCGCGCACAATCGACGAGCGCGACATCGACCGCGACACCGTGGCGGGCAACCCGACGCTGGAACCCGAGGAAAGCCTGCGCGCCGAGCTGACGCTGGACTATCGTCTGCCGAGCGACGCCGGCACGCTCAACACGCGGCTGTTCTATTACGACTTCGACAACAAGATCGGCAAGATCGACATCTCGCCCTCGGTGACCAATCTGCAGTCCACCAACGGCAACATCGGCCCGGCCGTGGCCTATGGCCTGATCAGCAACGCGAGTCTGCGGCTCGGATTCCTGGGCCTGCCCCAGGCGCTGCTGACGGCCTCGCTGACCATGCAGAGCGCGAAGTTCGAGAACGACCCCTTCGTGGCCTATTCGCACCGCTTCCCGCCCTATGACCGCGGCGCCCTGCGTCTGACCTACCGGCACGACCTGCCGGCCTACAACATGAGCTATGGCGTGACCTACAACGGCCGCGCGCACGATGGGCGTTACATCTACGAGAACGACAGCCGCTTCACCTGGATCATCCCCACCAATCTGAGCGCCTTCGTCGAAATGGTGGGCTTCGGCGGCCTGACCTATCGCCTGGAGGGCAGCAACCTGGCCGATTTCGAGGCCTGTGCCCTGCGCCGCCGTTACGATGGCTACATGCGCGACGGCATCCTCAAGGAGATCGAAAACAACTGTTCCACCACGGGCATGCAACTGGCCTTCAAGGTGCGGGGGACGTTCTAGTCCCCCGCCCGGGGCGGGCCTCGCTCACAGATCGGCGAGGCTTGCCTCGAAATTGATGTGCAGGGGCACTGAATCCAGCACCAGGGCCGGCACAGACACCACTCCCGCATTTCGGGCTTCCGCCAGGCGCGACTTGTCCGTGCCCAGGTGCACGATCTCCACGGTGTAGCGTTGCGGGTCGAGCGCTCCCGCCAGCATCTTCTCCGCTGTCAGGCAAACCGGGCAGCCGGCGTGGTAAAAAACAGCCTTTGCAGTCATCATGAACTCCTTCATCAAGTGGTTGGGATGTGTGCGCACGTGTCAAAGCTTAGCCATCCGGTGGCCGCATAAAAGCGGGCACCGCGCGGTGGGGCACGCACCTTCTGGTGTAATTTCTTGAATTGCTGGGAGAAAAAAATCAACTCGCGACTGTCGAAACCGTATCGAAAGCTGGAGGACGTGGTGGGCTGCAAGTGGTCGGTGTCGGTGTTGCTGGCGGTGGGCCAGGGCATCACGCGGCCCGGTGAGCTGGAGCGGCACATCGAGGGCATCTCCACCAAGGTGCTCTCCGAGCGTCTGCGCAAGCTGTCAGCCTATGGCCTGCTGGCGCGCACCAGCTACCCGGAGGTGCCGCCACGCACGGAATATGCCCTGACGGAATCGGGCCGCAGACTCATGCAGATCATCCAGCAGATTCACGGGCTGGATGCCGAACTCGCGCACAAGGGGTGAGGCCGTGCCCTGCCACCCTGCGCCACGCCAGACAACAACAACCCTCGCCGGAGAGCGACCATGCGTACCCTGACCCTTGCCTGCCTGATCCTGCTGCTTACCTCCCCCCACGCCCTGGCCCAGCGGCCCATCCGCCCGCTGCTGCCCCTGCACACCTGGACGCTGCCCGACTACGTGGCGGTGCCCTTCACTGAGGCGCTGCACTTGCCTGATGACCTGGAGGCAGCCTCCTATGCCGGCGTGGCCATGACGCCGCAGAACACCCTGATCGTGCTGAGCCGGGACCCGCAGCCCTTCCTGGAATTCAGCGCCGATGGCCAGTTCCTGCGCGGCTTCGGCGCCGAGAACCTGCTGGCTCGGGCGCATGGTCTGCACATCGACGACGACGGTCATCTCTGGGTCACCGACGTCAACGACCATGTGGTGATGAAGCTGGATGCCGACGGCCAGGTGCTGCTGACGATAGGCACCAAGGGACAGGGCGGGGAATGGGATGAGGCTGCCGGGCAGCACCTGCTCAGCGAGCCCAATGACGTGGCGCTGGATTCGGCCGGCAACATCTACGTGGCCCAGGGCCATGGGGGGCAGCTGCCCCGCGTGCTGAAGTTCAGCCCCGCGGGCGAATTCATCGCGCAATGGGGCAGTCGCGGTTACGGGCCCGGCCAGTTCGTGGCGGCCCACGCCATCGAGATCGACGCCAACGACGTGCTGCACGTGGCCGACCGCGAGAACATGCGCATCCAGCGTTTCGACACGCAGGGGAATCTGCTGCGCGAGTGGCGTTTCGACGCCATGGTCTGTGCCCTCTACCTGCACGACGACGGCTATCTTTACATCACCACGGGCTTCGATGGCGAACTCGCGCGCGTGGACATGGACGGCAATGTGCTGGGCTCCATCGGCAGTCCGGGCACCGGCAACGGCCAGTTCGGCGAGGCCCATGCCTTGACCCTGGATGCCGCCGGCAACGCCTGGATCGCCGATGTGATCAACCGCCGGGTGCAGAAGTTCGCGAAGCAACCCTGAGGCCATCTGCACGACATGAACCGGCAAGACAGTTCGGAACACTGGCACACCCTTTCCCCCGAGGCGGCCCTGCAGGCCGTCGCTGCCAGTGCCGACGGCCTGAGCAGCGCCGAGGCGCAGCGCCGGCAGCTGATCAGCGGCCCCAACCGCCTGCCCGAGCCTCCACGCACCTCGGCGCTCATGCGCTTTCTGCTGCAGTTCCACAACATCCTGATCTATGTGCTGCTGGCGGCCTCCCTCGTGACGGCTCTGCTCGGCCACTGGGTCGACACCGTGGTCATCCTGATCGTGGTGCTCACCAATGCCGTGATCGGCTATCTGCAGGAGGGCAAGGCCGAGCAGGCGCTGCAGGCCATCCGCGAGATGCTCTCGCCCCAGGCGGCGGTGCTGCGCGACGGCGTGCGCCAGAGCGTGGCGGCGGACACCTTGGTGCCGGGCGACATCGTGCTGCTGGAGGCCGGTGACAAGGTGCCGGCGGACCTGCGCCTGCTGCAGGCGCACGGCCTGCGCGCTCAGGAGGCGATTCTCACCGGGGAATCGGTGCCGGTGGAGAAGTCGCTGGCGGCGGTGGACGCCCAGGCGCCGCTGGGAGACCGTCTCGGCATGCTGTTCTCCGGCACTCTGGTGGCCGCCGGCCAGGGGCGCGGCGTGGTGGTGGCCACCGGGGCGCAGACGCAGGTGGGGCGCATCAGCGGCCTGCTGTCCGAAGTGCAGGAGCTGAGCACACCTTTGGTGACGCAGATGGCCGTGTTCTCGCGCTGGCTCACCCTGGTGATCCTGGGCGTGTGCGGGCTGTTGATGGCCTATGGCTGGCTGCTGGCCGATTTCCCCTTCGACGAGATCTTCCTGATCCTGGTGGGCTTCGCCGTCTCGGTCATCCCCGAGGGGCTGCCCGCGGTGCTCACCATCACCCTCGCCATCGGCGTGCGGGCGATGGCGCGGCGCAATGCCATCGTGCGTCGACTGCCGGCCATCGAGACCATCGGTTCCGTGTCCGTCATCTGCACCGACAAGACGGGCACTCTCACCCGCAACGAGATGCTGGTGGCCACGGTGCAGACCAGCGTGCACAGCCTCCAGGTCGCAGGCGAGGGCTATGCCCCGCAGGGCGCACTGATACAGTTCGGCAGTGCGGTGGAGGCGGCGCAGCACCCTGTGCTGCAGGAACTGGCGCTGGCCGCCGCCCTGTGCAATGACGCCGTGCTGCAGCAGACAGAGGGCGGCTGGACGGTGCAGGGAGACCCGATGGAAGGTGCCCTGCTGGCGTTCGCCGGCAAGTGCGGCACGGCTCCGGAGAGCCTGCAGATGCCGCGCACGGGCCTGATTCCCTTCGATTCCCGCCTGCGCTTCATGGCCACGCGCCATGTCCGCGACGCGCAGGCCGTGGTGTTCGTGAAGGGCGCCCCGGAGCGCGTGCTGGCCATGTGCCGCAGTCAACGCACCGGGCAGGGCGATGCGCCGCTGGTGCGTGAGGACTGGCTCGCCCGGGCCGACACCATCGCCAGTGCCGGGCAGCGAGTGCTCGCGCTCGCCACCTGCACCCTGGCGGATGGCCGCTGCGACCTGACGGCGGCGGCGCTCGACGGCAACCTGACGCTGCTGGGGCTGGTGGGCATGATCGATCCGCCGCGCGCCGAGGCCGTGGCGGCCGTGGCGTCCTGCCACGGCGCCGGCATTCGCGTGAAGATGATCACGGGCGATCACGCCCTCACCGCCGGCGCCATCGCGCGGCAGATCGGCCTGCAGAACTCGGCGCGGGTGCTGACCGGGGCGGAACTGGATGCCATGGACGACGCGACCCTTGTCACAGCCGTACTCGACTGCGACGTGTTCGCCCGCACCAGCCCGGAGAACAAGTTGCGCCTGGTGACGGCCCTGCAGTCCCAGGGCCTGAGCGTGGCCATGACGGGTGATGGGGT
>JALREE010000070.1 GCA_023256835.1 Pseudomonadales bacterium
GGGCGTGGCACGTTCACCAACGCCAGTCCGGTGTTCGAGAACACGGGCACCGGGAGCGGATCCTCGATGAGGTAATCCAGAAAGCGCAGCGCTTGAGCATGCGCGTTCAGCGCCGGCACGAAAAACGGTTTGCCACGGTCGGCGCCCGTGAGCGGTGTGAGCAGATCCACCCGCAGTTCCTGACCGCGTACCCGGAATGACGTGGTCGCTTTTCGCGAATCCAGCGAGGGCACGGGGATGAAGCCCATGTCCAACGACTCCAGCACATCCGGCACGCCTGCGTCCGGCTTGGCTACAGCGATATCGATGTCGCGCTCCCCGGCAAGGTCGATGTCTTGCGTGCCCATCATGCTCGCCCAGCGCACACCCAGCAGGTTCGCGAGTGCGTTGAACGCATGCGTACCCACCAGCACCGCGTGACCGGCACCCGGGCGCAGGATGCCGGCGTCCGCAAATGCCTTCAGTACGCGGAAAGGTCCCTGCTGCATGACCGCGCCGCCAGCGGCGATAAACGCGGCACGCAGGCCATCGAGCCGGGCAATGTCCTCAGCGCGGGATTCGCGCACATCGGCGAGCCGCGCTATCAGGGCGCGGGTAGTGTCATCGTCTGGGCCCAGGTAGGTTTGCCTGGTCTTGCCTGCCAGGTCCCGGTACTGGTGATAAAGGTACTGCCTGCCGCGGATGGACTTTGCCACCACCGCGCCGGGGAGCGGCCCGATGTTCTCGGTTGCGCCCAGCGCAAGCGCCTGTTCGCGTAACTCGGCATACAGGGTGCGGGCGGTGAGGGGCAGTGGTTGTGCGTGCATCTCCAGACTCGGCAGAGTGTTATACGCAATGTAAAACTACTTTGCGTATAACGCTAGCGGGGGTGCTTGGCGGGAGGATTGATTCGTGTTCGGGGTATGGGTCGGGGGCTGTCGAACCTCTGTCCCTCGATGCGCTGGCAGCACTGAACGAAGCCTTCGCGGAGTCTGACCTGCCATGGAAAGTGGACGTGGTGGACTGGGCACGGATGGGGGTTAATCGAGGCGCCCTGAATTAAAGAATGCTTTAATAGAAAGGCTTCGTATCAAAGGCGGCTTTACCATGAACCGTATCTCCGGCATCTACGCCATCTCGACGACGCTGGGCGAATCGGTCCGCTCCTTCATTCCTAACCCATTGCCGCCTGCCGACCCGCCGCTGGCGCCGAGCACTTACGCTGATCTCAACCATCAGGCAGAAATGGCGCTCGCGCGTTTGTCGGGAGTGTCGGGCCTGGTGCCGTCTGTGGACTGGCTCTTGTACAGCGCGGTCCGGAAGGAGGCGCTGCTCACCTCGCAAATCGAGGGAACCCAGGCAACGTTGGCCGATCTCTTCGACGAGGAAGCGGGCTTCGGTATCGGCAACACGGATGACGTCCACGAGGTCACCAACTATCTGCGCGCGTTCCGGCTGGTGCGGGACAACCTGCGCGACCCCTCAGGGCTCCCCGTCAGCGTACGTCTCCTGTGCGACGCCCACCGTGTCCTGCTCGATGGAGTGCGCGGCGCCGGCAAGCAGC
>JALREE010000307.1 GCA_023256835.1 Pseudomonadales bacterium
TGATGTGATCTTGATGGATTTGCTGATGCCCGAAATGGACGGGCTGGAAGCGTCACGCAAGATTCGCACCGAACTGCCGGAGCCCCAACGCAGCACCCCCATCATCGCCCTGACCGCGAACACCGACAAGGACGAGCTGGCCCGCTGCATCGAATACGGCATGAACGAATGCATGCTCAAACCCTGCAACCGAACCCATCTGGTGCAAAGGGTCCTGTCCTATGTCCTCTGACTTGAACAGACCCGCCGGGCTGCGCCGATGGACCCGCCCAGGCCGGAGCCTGACCTTGGGCATCGGCATTTTGTGCGGGTTGAGCTGGCAAACGGCATTGCAGGCCGCAGAAACCGATGTGCCTGTTCAGTGCAACATCCAGACGATCAAAGGCCAAAAAGTTCCCACCGAAGCCATCGAAGACTGCGTCGAATTTGGGGCAGCGATCGGCGAACTGGGGCTGGAGTGGCGACAAAAATTGCCCCCCAAAGTGCGCTGGGTCACCCGCAAAAATGCCAAAGACATCTGCGACCAAAAGACCAGCGAATGGGGGCAACGTGTGGGTGGCCTCATGGCGCAAGGCTGTGTTTTCCTGACGCCCAAAGAGTGCACCATCCTGACGAGCAGCTACATTTCGCATGCCACGCTGGGCAACGCGGTCAGGGCTTGCTCACCCTGAACCGGCCTGAGCCGTGTCACCAAGGAATGCTTTGCCCTTGGTGGTCCACAAACAGCGCGCGCCCCGTGGGCTGCAGGGCGTCCAGCACAGTCAGCAAACGCTGGGCGGCTTCTTCAGGCCGCATCGCATCGCCCCCCACAAAAGGCTGGCTGAGCGCCGACTGCACCGTGCCCGGCTGCAAGGCGGCCACCACCGCCAAAGGTCTGCGGCGAGCGACTTCGATCGTCGCCGTCTGCAGCAGCATGTTCAGCGCCGCCTTGGAGGCGCGATAGCCGTACCAGCCGCCCTTGCGGTTGTCGGCGATGCTGCCCACGCGCGCGCTCAGCACGGCCACGCTGCAGGCCTGCGCGCCGCTCAGCAGCGGGAGCAGGGTCTTCAGCCAGAGCGCCGGCAGCACGGTATTGATGCGCAGATACTCCAGCACGCTGTCCTGGTGCAGATCCTCGAGGCGTTTCTCCGGCCGCAGCTGTGCGTTGTGCAGCACGCCCAGGCAGAGGATCACGCGCTGCACCCGGCCGCGCACGCCGGCGAGCCGGGTGGCGACGGCCTGCTGCGAGGCCTCGGAATGATCGCTGGCGATGGCGTGCAGGCCCGGCATGGCGGGCAGGGTGGCCGTGTCGCGGCTCACGGCGACGATCTCCCAGTCCGGATGCTGCGCGCGCAGCAGGCTCAGGGCGGCACGGCCGATGTGGCTGCCGGCACCGATGATCAGGGCGACGGGCGTGTCGGCTGGGGTGGCGCCGGGGATTGTCGACATGCGGGGGTTCCTCGTTGCACAGGGCTTGTTCACGTGAAGCGGGTACGCCTATGCTGTCGCCCCGGATCAGCAATCCGCCAGCCGCCCTGGCGCGTAGCAGCCTCACAGTCCCTGAGCACGGAGTTTCATCATGTCTTCATTCCGCCTGACCGGCCTCGCCGCCACTGCGCTGCTGGCCCTTGCCACGTTGACGCAGGCCCAGACGCCTGCTGCCGACACCAGCGCCCCTGCCACCGCCTGCATCGACTGGCTCGACCACGACATGGGCCGGCTCAACAGTTCCGAGCAGCATGATCTGTGCGCGCTCACCGCCGGCAAGACCGTGCTGGTGGTGAACACCGCCAGTTTCTGTGGCTTCACCCCCCAGTTCGAAGGGCTGGAAGCGCTGTACCAGCGCTACAAGGATGAGGGCCTGATGATCGTCGGCTTCCCCTCCGACGACTTCAACCAGGAGTCGGACAGCGCGGCCGAGACGGCCGAGGTCTGCTTCATCAACTACGGCGTGACCTTCCCGATGACCTCCGTGATCAAGGTGAAGGGCGCCGATGCACACCCGATCTTCCAGAAGCTGCACGTCAAGGGCGAGCCGCAGTGGAACTTCAACAAATACCTGGTGAGCAAGTCCGGCGAGGTGCTGGCGCATTACGGCAGCACGGTGGACCCTGACTCTGCCACGCTGATTCAGGCCATCGAGCAGCAGCTTTGACCCAGGCGACTTCTCCCGCCAGGCCGCCGGCCGCGAGTCCGCTCGCCGGCCTGCGCGGCTGGGCGCTGACCCTGGCCAGTGCCTTCTTCCTGTTCACGGCTTTCGTCTTCCCGTTCCGGATCGATTGGTTCGACAACAAGAGCTATCTCTATTTCCCCATCGAGCTGTTCGTGTTCGGCCTGGTGCTGCTGGTGCCGGGGCGGTTCGCGCCGCTGCTGCGCGCCGTGGCCGCCGCCGTGCTGGCGCTGGGCGTCATCCTGCGGGTGTCCGACATCGTGGCCTATCAGGTGTTCTCGCGCGCCTTCAACCCGGTGTTCGATGCTTACTTGCTGGGGCATGGCCTGGGCTTTCTGCGCAGCAGCTTCGGCAGTGTCGGTGCGCTGCTGGCTGCCGTGCTGGCCGTGGGGCTGGTGCTGCTGATCGGCCTGCTCGCCCATGCCGTGCTGCGCCGCTACCGGGCGGTGCTGCTGCTGGCGCCGCGGCGCGCCCTGGTGCTGCTGTGCAGCGGCCTTGTGCTGTGGGGTGGCCTGGCGCTGGCCGAGTGGCCGCGGGCCTCGCGTTATTTCACTGAACAGCTGCTCAAGCATGTCAACAACACTCGCGCCAGCGTGCTGGATCTGCGCGACTTCCGCGCCCATGTCAATGACGACGCCTGGGCAGCGGCCCCAGGGGATACGCTCCTTGGCAGGCTGGCGGGCAAGGACGTGCTGGTGGTGTTCATCGAGTCCTATGGCCGCATCCTCATGGACGGCCCCGAGTATTCGGCGCCGTTCCGCGCCACGCTGCAGCGGGCCACGCAGACGCTGGCGGGCGCAGGCTTCGAGGCGCGCAGTGCGTTTCTCACCTCGCCCACGGTGGGGGGCATCAGCTGGCTGGCGCACGGCACCGCGCTCTCTGGGCTGTGGATCGACAGTCAGGTGCGCTACGACAGTCTCATGCTGAGCGAGCGGCCCTCGCTGGTGCGCTTGTTCCAGCGCGCCGGCTGGCGCACGGTGGGGGTGATGCCGGCGATCACCATGGCCTGGCCGGAGGGGGAATACTTTGGCTACGACCAGCTCTACTCGGCGCCGGAGCTGGACTATCGCGGCCTCCCGTTCAATTACGTGACCATGCCCGATCAGTTCACGCTGGCGCGTTTCCAGCAGTGGGAGCGTGCGCGCGCCGAGCGCGGGCCGGTGATGGCGGAGATCGCGCTGCTGTCTTCCCATGCGCCGTGGACGCCGGTGCCGCGCCTGATCGACTGGGCGAGTGTGGGCGATGGCAGCATCTTCTCGGCGCAGGCGAGCTCGGGGGATGCGCCGGAGGTGGTGTGGCAGGATCAGGCACGGGTGATGCGGCATTACCGGGAATCGGCGGAGTATGTGGTGCAGACGCTGGCGTCCTATGTGGAAACGTTTGGCGACGAGAATCTGGTCATGCTGATCCTGGGGGATCACCAGCCGATGCCGTTCGTGACGGGCAATACGGAGAACCGGGACGTGCTGGTGCATCTGGTGGCGCGGGACGCGGCGGTGCTGGAGGCGGTCAAGGACTGGCAGTGGACGCCGGGGATGTTGCCGGGGGCGGGAGCACCGGTCTGGAGGATGGATGTGGTGAGGGATCGGGTGTTGGAGACGTTCTCGGTCTCGCCGTGATTTTGCTGAGCGTAAACGGTGCGCTGAATTCGGACTCAGGAGCGGGGGCGAGTCTTGCGGACACGCCGTGAACCCATCCATGGGGGCTTGATTCGCCGCCGTCCAGGCGGATCACAGTCCGCAAGCCTCGCCCCCGCCCCTGAGTCCTCTTTCTGTGCGGCGCGGGGCTTCGCCAACACCGCCCCCGTGTCCGAATTACTGGCGCGGTTTTCCCGCTCCAACGTCCTTACGCTGGAGTGGCCAAGAGGTCGAGGTGGCCGACCAGACAGGTGCCGGTGTCGGCATTGGCCAGGCGGAAAGTCTTCCATTCATGCAGGGCGTCCGGGTCGAGGTCGTATTTCACCGCCACGGCGCGGGCGATGCCGACGATCAGCTCCCGCACCAGTGCCGCGTCCTGCGGCCCCAGTTGCCAGTCGCTGCGGGCTGTCTGCACCTGGTAGCCCAGGGATTCGCAGTGCGCCTGCAGCCAGGCGCAGGCGTCCGGCCCCAGGGCCGGGCCGCTGCCCAGACCCTTGTCGGTGCGCTGATCCCGGTTGAAGGCGTCGAGCACCGCCGCGTCCAGCGGGTGCGGCGGGGTCCAGTGCGTGCGGCCGTCGTAGTTGAGGGCGGCGTAGAGCGCGGTGCCCTGGGCCTGCAGGCGGGCCAGCAAGGCTTCGGCGAAATCGCATGAGGCCAGGTCGAACAGCGCCGAGGCACTGACCAGGATGGCGCCGCCCAGAGGCAGTTCGGCCACATGGCGCAGGTCGCACTGATGATCCTCGATCACGCAGTCCATGCCGTGGCGGCGCAGAGCTTCGTCCAGCAGCGCGCCGTCGTGGTCCACCAGGCGCCAGACGAG
>JALREE010000171.1 GCA_023256835.1 Pseudomonadales bacterium
TCCTCGCGGCTTTATCAGAAGACGCATGTGAAGAACCGCGCGCAGTTGAGCACGCTGATTCGGGAGAGTCAGAGTGTGGGGGAGCGGTGATTGCACGCCGTGTGCTGCACGCTGCCTTGCCAGCCCCTTCGCCCTTGTGACATAAAGGCGAACATTTCCACTTTCGCCCAAGGAAGTTCCATGATGTCTGCCCGCCGCTGCCTGTCCGTCCTGCTGCTTGCCCTGCTCGGGGTGGCCCCGCTGGCCGCCCGTGCTCAGATCAGCGACGAGATCCGCGCCGTGGAAAGCTCCATCATCAAGATCTACACCACGTCCGCCGCACCCGATTACTTCACGCCCTGGCGCCTGCTCACGCCCACCCAGAGCAGCGGCTCCGGCTCGGTCATCAGCGGCAATCGCATCCTCACCAACGCCCATGTGGTCGCCAACGCGAGCTATGTGCAGGTGCAGAAGCACAACGACCCGACGCGCTACACCGCCCGAGTGGTGTTCGTGTCCCATGCCTCCGACCTGGCGCTGGTGACGGTGGACGAGCCCGGCTTCTTCGACGACCTGGAGGCCCTGGCCATTGGCGAGCTGCCCGACCCGCACGAGGAAGTGTTCGTGTTCGGCTACCCCATCGGCGGCCGCACGCTCAGCATCACCAAGGGCATTCTTTCCCGCGTGGAACAGCAGATCTACGCGCACTCCGGGGACTTCCTGCTGGCCGGCCAGATCGACGCCGCCATCAATCCGGGCAACAGCGGCGGGCCGGTGATCGTGGATCAGGAGATCGTGGGTGTGGTGATGCAGGCCAACTCCGGCGGACGCGCCGAGAACCTGGGCTATTTCGTGCCGCCCGACATCATTCGCCACGTGCTCACCGATGCCGAAGACGGCGTCTATGACGGCTTCCCCGATCTGGGCTTTCGCACCCAGGAGCTGGAGAGCCCGGCCGCCAAGGAAGCCTATGGCCTCACGCCCGAGCAGACCGGCGTGCTGGTGATCAAGGTGTTCGAGGATTCCCCCGCCTACGGCCTGCTGCAAGAGAACGACGTGGTGCTGCGCATCGCGGGCTACCCGGTGGCGGGCGACAGCACCATCAGCGTCAGTGAATCGCTGCAGACCAATTACAAGTACGCCATCGACCTGCGCCAGATCGGCGATGAGATCGACCTGGAGATCTCCCGCAACGGCCAGCCGCAGACCCTCACCCTGGTGGCGCAGAAGCGCCAGGCCAGCTACAGCCTGGTGAAGGGCGAGGCCTTCGACGAGATTCCCGAGTACTACATCTACGGCGGCGTGCTGTTCGTGCCGCTGAACATGAACCTGATCATGCGCTGGGGCGCCGACTGGAACCGCACTGCGCCGGTGAACCTGCTGCAGGCGCGCAGCGAATGGGCATCCCCCGAGCGCCGCGAATTGGTGGTGGCGCTGCAGGTGCTGGCCGCCGATGTGAACCTGGGCTACCACGATCTGCGCAACTGGATTGTGGACAGCCTGAACGGCGAGCCCATCCGCGACTTCCGCGACTTCACCCGCAAGCTGCGCGACAACACCGCGCCCCATGTGGTGCTGCGCAACGACAACGGCTATCAGGTGGTGATCGACCACGCCGACGCGCTGGCCAGCGAGCAGGCCATCCTGCAGCAGTACCGGGTGCCGAGCGCCTGGTCGGATGGGCTGTTCGATAACTGAGCCTGTAGGAGCGGGCTTGCCCGCGATCAGTTCACTCCGATCAGTTCGCTTGCAAGCAAGCTCCAA
>JALREE010000311.1 GCA_023256835.1 Pseudomonadales bacterium
GAGATCGTCATCACGGCCACTGTGGTGAACGCCCCCGCAGGCACCGAGGCGGCAGCGACCAGCAAAGACTGACAATGCCCAGCGCCGGAAAGACACTGTTCACGTCCGACATCCACCTGGATTCCGAGAATTCGGTCATCACGCGCTCCTTCCTGGACTTCCTGGCCAACCGAGCCAGGGGGGCCGAAGCGCTTTACGTGCTCGGTGATCTCTTCGAAGCCTGGGTCGGGGATGACGACGGCAGTGCCTTGAACGCCCTGGTGGCGCAAACCTTCGCCGCGCTGGCGGATTCCGGCACCACCCTGTATTTCATGCATGGCAATCGCGACTTTCTGATCGGTCGCGACTACGCCGAGCGCTGTCACGCCACCCTGCTCGAAGAGCCCACCTTGATCGATTGCCATGGTCAGCGCATGGCGCTGATTCACGGCGACAGCCTGTGCACGCGCGACGTCGACTACATGAAATTTCGCAAGATGGTGCGCACCGAGCGCTGGCAGCGGGAATTTCTCGAACGCTCACTGGTGGAGCGACACATGATCGCGCAGCAGGCACGCATGCAGAGCAAAGAACAAGGCAAGGTCAAGGCCTACGAGATCATGGACGTGACCCCGCAGGAAGTGGTGAACCTGCTGCAGACACTGCAGGTCAACTGCCTCATCCACGGGCACACGCACCGCCCGTCCATCCACACCCTGCGCCTGCAGTCACCCATCAACGGCCGACTCGACGCTCAGCGCATCGTGCTGGGCAGCTGGGACACCCAGGGCTGGGTACTGGAACTCGGCGCCGACGGCTTCGAGCTGAAGCACTTTCCCCACCTGTCGGACTGAACGGCCACCCCTCACGCCAGACTGTCGACCTGACTGTAATAGCGTTCGAAGTGGGCCTCGCAAAGCACCAGCAACTCCTCGTTGACGACACTGGCCAGCTGAGCGAGCGAGGTGCCCTGCGCTGAGGCCAGCAGCGCGAATCCGCAGGCCGCAGGATCGATGTCCGCCAGCGACGCCTTCTGCAGCAGACTGTGCAGCCAGCAATAGGGAGAGAGCGCTGGATTGAGGGGAATCTTGCGGGCGTTCAACGCGCTTTCCAGCGCTTCGCGCGACTGGATGTGAAAGCGATTCTTCAGGATCTGCACAGTCAACGTCTCGATGCGGCGCAGCACCGCCTCCTTCTCTGCCTCGCTGTAAGCGTTCCAGCGAATCACCTCGAAGGCGTAGCGTTTGCAGCCCCGACAGATGGCGTCACCGATGGAAGTCGTGGAGCAGATGCCGATGCAGGGCGTGCGTGTGGGGCTGGTCTTCAACTGGAGTTCCCGTGCCGATTGGCCTAAACTTGGAGCCCGATTTTACCAGCTAACCGAAGCTCATCGACAAGGGGAATATTGTGTTAGAAGCCTACCGTAAACATGTCGCCGAACGTGCCGCACAGGGCATCGTGCCGAAACCGCTGGATGCCGAGCAGGTCGCCGCACTCGTCGAATTGTTGAAGAATCCTCCCAAGGGCGAAGAAGCCTTCATCCTTGATCTGATCTCCAATCGCGTTCCTGCCGGTGTCGATGAAGCGGCCTACGTGAAGGCAGGCTTCCTGACCGCGATTGCCGAAGGCAGTGCCACGTCCCCCATCATTGACAAGAAACTGGCCGTTCGACTGCTCGGCACCATGCTCGGTGGCTACAACATCGTGACCCTGGTGAAACTGCTCGATGACGCCGAACTCGGCGCGCTGGCTGCGAAGGAACTCTCCCATACCCTGCTGATGTTCGATGCCTTCCACGACGTGGAGGAAAAGGCCAAGGCCGGCAACCCGCACGCGAAGCTGCTTCTGCAGTCATGGGCCGACGCCGAGTGGTTCCTCAACAAGCCGGAATTGCCGAAAGTGCTGACGGTCACCGTGTTCAAGGTGCCGGGTGAAACCAATACCGACGACCTCTCGCCCGCGCAGGACGCCTGGTCCCGTCCCGACATTCCCCTGCACGCCCTGGCCATGTACAAGATGCCGCGCGAAGGCGTGACCAATGCCGCTGCACAGATCGAGGAGCTGAAGAAGAAAGGGTTCCCCGTCGCCATGGTGGGCGATGTGATGGGCACCGGTTCCTCGCGCAAGTCCGCCACCAATTCCGTGCTC
>JALREE010000187.1 GCA_023256835.1 Pseudomonadales bacterium
GGGAGGGCATCTTGGCGGGCAGGTCCTGATCGAGTTTGGCCCGAGTATACTGTAAAATCCGCGCGCCCGGCGGCAGCCACCCAGCCTGACGCCATCCCTTGAATGTCATTGAGCCCAGTGAGGAACCCGTCTTGAACCAGCAGCAACTGCAAGCCAGAGCGCAGGAACTACGTCAGCAGTATGAATCCGTTTTTGCGCAAAAACTGAATCTGGACCTGACGCGAGGCAAACCCTGCTCCGAACAGCTGGCACTGAGCGATGCGCTGGATGGCATCCTGGGCAATGATTATCGCTGCGAGGACGGCACAGACAGCCGCAACTACGGTGGCATCATGGGCATCCCGGAGGCGCGTCGCTTCGCTGCGGCCTATCTTGGCACCACGCCCGAGCGCACCATGGTCGGCGGCAACAGCAGTCTGCAGTTCATGTACCAGATCGTCACCAGCGCCCTCTACCACGGCGTGCGAGGTGCCGCCTCCGCCTGGAGCCGCGAGGCGGCCGCTGCCGGTGGCAAGGTCCGCTTCCTCTGCCCTTCCCCCGGTTACGACCGTCACTTCGCCATCTGCGAGGCGCTCGACATCGAGATGATCCCCGTGGCCATGAACGACGAAGGGCCGGACATGGACCAGATCGAGGCGCTAGTGAAGGCTGATCCGCTGATCAAGGGCATCTGGTGCGTGCCAAAGTATGCCAACCCGGACGGTGTCGTGTATTCCGCTGCCGTGGTGAGCCGCATGGCGGCGCTTGGCAAGATCGCCGGCGCCCATTTCCGCATCCTCTGGGACAATGCCTATGCCGAGCATCATCTGGTGGACAACCCGCCGGAACTGGCCAACATTCTCGCATTGAGCGAAGCGGCGGGCACCCTGGACAACGTCTACGTGATCGGCTCCACCTCCAAGATCACCCACGCCGGCGCGGGCATCTCCTTCATTGCCAGTTCCGAGGCCAATCTGAAGAGCCTGGCCGACCAGCTGATCATCGCCACCATCGGCCCGGACAAGGTCAATCAGCTGCGCCACATGCGCTTCCTGAAGGACATGCCCACGCTGCGCGAGCTGATGCAGCAGCATCGCGCGATTCTGCAGCCCAAGTTCGAAGCGCTGTTGCGGGAGCTGGAGGCCGGCCTGAGCGGCAAGCAGGTCAACGGCGCGGCGCTGGGGGAATGGACGGTGCCGCAGGGCGGCTACTTCGTGCTGTTCAACACGCAGCCCGGTCTGGCCGACACGGTGGTCAAGCTGACGGCAGCCGCTGGCGTGAAGCTGACACCGGCCGGCTCCACCTGGCCCTACCGCAAGGACCCGGCGAACAACAACATCCGCCTGGCACCCTCGTTCCCGAGCCTGCCGGAGATCAGTGCCGCCATGAAAGTGTTCGTGCTGTGCGTGGAGCTGGCCAGCATCGAACGCGCACTGGCACAGTGATGTGAAGCGGCGGCGGCTTCGCGGCTGCCGCCGCCTCGTTCATTCGGACTTCTGGGTGTCGGTGTTGCGCGCGGTCATGAACGGCACGGGGAACAACGTGATGTTGTCCCCGCTGGAGATCTTGCTCACACCGCCCTTCTCCACTTCGTCGATCCGCACAATGGCCTGAATCGGGATGAAGCTGCGCTTCACGCCGAGGAACTCGGCCTTGAGCTTCTCCTCGCTCGGGTCCACCACGACCTGACTGCGCTCATCGAAGATGTAGTCTTCCACTTCGATGAAGCCATACAACTCGCTCTGATAGACCTGCTTGGCAAAGACTTCGTAGACCTTGCCCTTGTTGAGAAAGGTGATTCGGTAGATTTCGGAGGGAATGGCCATGCCTGCGCTCTCGGGGAAAATGACGCTTCGCAATATCAGGCTGGTGCGGCGAAATTCAAGTCGGCGCGGCCAGCCATTGCGCCGCTGGCCGGCAGTCTACAGGAATTGTCTGCCTCCCACCCGCACTTCTTGCGGGCGCTGCGGCGGTTTGTGAGCCGAGTCGAAGCTGCTACAATCCGCGCTCACTTCAGCCCGGGAGCCAGCGCCCCGGCGGGAAACACCATCGACATGAGCAACACCGAACCTTCTGCGGCGCCCTCAGGCGCTTCAAGCACCGGCAAGTCACGCAAGGTCTTCATCAAGACGCACGGCTGCCAGATGAACGAATATGACTCCTCGCGCATGCTGGATCTGCTGCGTGAGTCCCATGGCGCCGAACTGGTGCAGACGCCAGAGGAAGCCGATTTGCTGCTGCTGAACACCTGCTCCATTCGCGAGAAGGCGCAGGAGAAGGTCTTCCACCAGCTGGGTCGCTGGAAGGCATTGAAGAAGAGCAATCCGGCCCTGCAGATCGCCGTGGGCGGTTGCGTGGCCAGCCAGGAAGGCGCGGCAATCGGCAAGCGTGCGCCTTATGTCGACGTGGTCTTCGGCCCGCAGACGCTGCACAAGCTGCCCCAGATGCTGAACGACGCCACGGGTCGCGGCACCGTGGTGGACATCAGTTTCCCCGAGATCGAGAAATTCGACCGCCTGCCCGAGCCCCGCGTGGATGGCTGTGAAGCCTATCTGACCGTCATGGAAGGCTGCAGCAAGTACTGCTCGTTCTGCGTGGTGCCCTACACCCGCGGCGAGGAAGTCAGCCGCCCGCTGGACGATGTGCTGGCCGAGGCCGTGCACCTGGCTGGCCAGGGCGTGCGCGAAATCAATCTGCTGGGCCAGAACGTCAACGCCTATCGCGGCTTGAACCACGAGGGCGGCATCACGGATTTCGCCACGCTGCTGCAGTACATCGCCGCCATCGAGGGCATCGGCCGCATCCGCTTCACCACCTCGCATCCCATGGAGTTCTCCAGCAGCCTGATCGAGGTCTACCGGCACATTCCGGCACTCGTGGATCACCTGCACCTGCCCGTGCAGAGCGGCTCCGACCGGATCCTGGCGGCCATGAAGCGCGGCCATACGGTGCTGGAGTACAAGTCCATCATCCGCCGACTCAAGGCCATCCGGCCGAACATCAGCCTGTCCTCGGACTTCATCGTCGGCTTCCCCGGCGAAACTCACAAGGACTTCGAGGACACGATGAACCTGATCATCGAGGTGGGCTATGACACCTCGTTCAGCTTCATCTACAGCCCGCGCCCTGGCACCCCCGCGGCAGAACTGCCCGACACCACGTCCGAGCAGGAAAAGAAACACCGCCTGGCGATCCTGCAGGCCCAGATCATCCAGCAGGCAAGTGCGATCAGCGAGCGCATGGTGGGCAGCCGGCAGCGCATCCTGGTGACGGGCGTCTCGCGCAAGGACCCGGGCGAGATGCAGGGCCGCACCGAGAACAATCGCGTGGTGAACTTCCGCTGCGACGATCCGCGCCTGATCGGCCAGTTCGTCGACGTCACGATCACCCGCGCCTACGCCAACTCCCTGGCCGGCACGCTCTGAACCCCGGCGGCAGGGCGTTCTTGCCGCAGGGGCTTACAAGCAGTCGCAGATTGGTATACTACCGGCTCATCGCACCGCCCCGGAGGCTTGCAAGCTGTCTTGATGGCAACCCAGAAATACACTCAGCGACTCATCCTCGAGCCTGACAATTCCCAGCGCCTTGCCAATCTGTGCGGGCATCTGAACGAGCACCTGCAGCAGATCGAAAAATCCCTGGCGCTGAAGATTCAGAACCGCGGCAACGAGTTCAAGCTGTCGGGTTCCCAGCAGGCTGTGGAAAATGCCAGCGGCGTCCTGGTTTCCCTGTACAAGGCCACCGGCACCGGCACCGTCAATCCGGACATGGTGCATCTGGCCCTGCGCAGCGTGGAGAGCAGTGACAACTCCCGTTACGACGTCGACAAGTCATTGATCCTCAAGACTCCGCTGGCGTCCGTCAAGCCGCGCGGCGCGCATCAGCAGGACTATGTCGAATCCATCCAGCGTCACGACATCAACTTCGGCATCGGCCCGGCCGGTACGGGCAAGACCTACCTCGCCGTGGCCTGCGCCGTCGAAGCGCTGATGCAGGATCGCGTGCAGCGCCTGCTGCTGGTGCGCCCGGCCGTGGAAGCCGGCGAGAAACTGGGCTTTCTGCCCGGCGACCTGGCCCAGAAGATCGACCCGTACCTGCGCCCGCTCTATGACGCCCTTTACGAGATGCTCGGCTTCGAGCGCGTCGGCCGTCTGATCGAGAAGAACGTCATCGAGATTGCCCCCCTCGCCTACATGCGCGGCCGCACCCTCAACAACGCCTTCATCATTCTGGACGAGAGCCAGAACACCACCACCTCGCAGATGAAGATGTTCCTGACACGTCTCGGCTTCGGTTCGACCGCCGTGATCACCGGTGACGTCACTCAGATCGACCTGCCCAAGGGCACCCGTTCCGGCCTGGTGCAGGTGACGCAGGTACTCAAGGATGTCGAGGGCATCGGCTTCACCTGGTTCGATTCCCGCGACGTCGTGCGTCACACCCTGGTGCAGCGCATTGTGGAAGCCTATGACCGCTACGATCAGAAGACGATCAGTCCCTTGAACAGCCTCGACAACAACCTAGAGCACGGAGCCGAGCGTGATGCTTGACTTCGAGAACGCCTGCGCCCACGTCCCGGTGCCGGCCGAGACAGACTTCGCCCGCTGGGCAGCACTGGCCATCGCCACTCAGCCGGACAAGGCAGGCGCGAAGCCTGTCACGCTGGGCATTCGCGTCGTGGATGAAGCGGAATCGGCACAGTTGAATCGCGATTATCGCGGCAAGGACTACGCCACCAATGTGCTGTCCTTCGGCCACGAGCTGCCGGACTTCATGCTGGACGCGCTGGAGGAGCGCCCGTTGGGCGATCTCGCCATCTGTGCACCCGTGGTGTTGCGCGAAGCTGCCGAACAGGGCAAGCCGACCGCGGATCACTGGGCCCATATGGTCATCCATGGCGTGCTGCATCTGCTGGGCCACGATCACGAAGACGACGCCGAGGCCGCAAGCATGGAGGCCATCGAGCGCACCTTGTTGAAGGAACTCGGGATCGCCGATCCCTATCTGGAGAAACCGCTGGACCATGAGTGACGAGCATACGGGACAGGAGTCGCGACCGCGCTCCTGGCTGGAAAGAATCGCGCAGATCTTCTCTGACGAACCCACCGACACCGGCAGCCTGCTGGAAATCCTGCGCAATGCCGCCCAGGACAATGTGCTGGATGCCGACGCACTCTCCATCATGGAAGGCGCCCTGCAGGTCTCCAACATGCAAGTCCGGGAGATCATGATCCCGCGGCCGCAGATGGTGACGGTGTCTGCCCGCAACACCCTCGAGGAAGTCCTGGACATCGTGGTCACGGTGTCGCATTCGCGCTTTCCCGTCGTGGCCGAGAACTCCGATTCCGTCATCGGCATCCTGCTCGCCAAGGATCTGCTGCCCTTCGCGCTCAAGCGCGACACCGGCGACTTCGATGTGAAGCGCATCCTGCGCCCGGCCACCTTCGTGCCGGAGAGCAAGCGCCTGAACGTGCTGCTGCGCGAATTCCGCGAAACACGCCACCACATGGCCATCGTGATCGATGAATACGGCTCTGCCTGCGGCGTGGTCACCATCGAGGATGTGCTGGAGCAGATCGTCGGCGAGATCGACGACGAATACGATGTCGACGACGACTCTTTCATCAAGCGCATCGACGCCCAGAACTTCGTGGTGAAAGCGTTGACGCCCATAGCGGAGTTCAACGAGGCCTTCGAGCACGACTTCAGCGACGCGGATGTCGACACCCTGGGCGGTCTGGTCTTGCGGCACTTCGGCCACATCCCCGAGCGTGACGAGACCGTGATGATCGGTCCCTTCCGCTTCACGATCCTGAGCAGCGACAGTCGTCAGGTCAGACTGCTCAAGGTCACGCGACTGCCAGCCGATGACACGGAGCGCAGCCGATGAACCGCCGTGGCGCCCTTCGCCTCACCTTGCTGGCAACGATCAGCCTGACGCTCGGTGCCTGTGGCTTCGCCCTGCGCGGCAGTGCACCGGCCGCAGGTGCGAGCCTGGTGGAACTGCTGCCGGCAGAACCTGCCGGAGCACTCGCCGGCAGCGTGCGCGATGCCCTGCAGTCGGCGGGCCTGAGCGGCGACGCCGCGAGCACTGCCTGGCGCTTGCAGCTTGGCGCGGAAACTCTGATCAGCCGGCCTGGCAGCGTCAACAGCCGAGCCCGCGCGTCGCAGCACGATCTGGAGTTGAGCGTCGAGATCGTGCTCACCCGGAGCGACATCACCGTCTTCGGGCCTGCGCGACTCGCCACCCAGCGCAGCTACTACGAGGACCTCTCCACCATCGCCGGCAGCAGCGAGGAAGTGGCCTTGCTGCAGCAGGAGATGCGTCAGGAGCTGGCGCAACAGGTGCTGCGCCGTCTGCGCGCCGCTCTCACGGAGCAGGGCGCCTGATGCGCCCGGCGAGCAGGCCCCATGCGCATTAACGTCGATCAACTGGATTCCCACTTGCAGCGCACACTGCAGGGTTTCTACTGGATTGCCGGCGACGAGACCTTGCTGGTGCAGGAAGCGCTGGCCTCCTTGCGAGCCTGCGGTCGCGCGCAGGGCTTCACGGAATGGGAACTGTTCGTCGTCGACCGCAGCTTCAGCTGGCAGACCATGCTGCAGTCGGGCAACAGCATGTCGCTGTTTGCCGACCGCAAGATCATCGAGCTGAGAGTGAGCGGCAAGCTGGACGAGGCTGGCCGCGAGGCCCTCGGCCAGTATCTGGCTTCACCCAATCCCGACAATCTGCTGATCCTGGTCACACCCAAGCAGGAAAGCGCCACGCTCTCGACCAAGTGGTTCAAGGCGCTGGAGACTGCCGGGGTGTTCGTGCAGGTCTGGCCGGTGGATGCGCGCGGCCTGCCGCGCTGGATCGCCGCCCGCATGGGGCGTCTTAGCCTGAGCGCCGACCCAGACGCCATCGGCCTGCTGTGCGAGCGGGTGGAAGGCAATCTGCTGGCGGCAGACCAGGAGATCGAGAAGCTCGGTGTGCTCACTGGCGCGAGTCCGGGTCGCAAGGTCCATGTGGATCGACGGCAGATCATGGCCCTGGTGGCCGACAGTTCCCGTTACAACGTCTTCAATCTGCTGGATGCTGCCCTGTTCGGCGATGCCCGTCGCTGCCTCAAGGTGCTGGCAGGCCTGCGTGCTGAGGGCGACGAAGTGCTGGCGCTGCTCGCCATGCTCGCCCGCGAGTTGCGGACGCTGATCGCCATTCAGCGCCGCATCGCCTCCGGCAGCGCCGGCACGGCCGCCATGAGCGCCGAAGGCGTGCGCAAGAATCATGAGGCGCCCGTCGCGGCCGCCCTCGAGCGCCTGTCACTGCCCACCCTGGAGACCCTGCTGCAGCAAGCCAGGCAGGTGGACCTCGCCGTGAAGGGCATGAGCACTGCCGATGCCTGGACAGAATTGACCGACATACTACTCACCCTGAGCGGCACACCCGTGGTGACCGCCGCTGGGGGCCTGCGCTGATCCTTCAGCAAGGAGCTCTGCCCCATGTCCACGTTGCTGCAAGCCCTCGTCCTGCTTTTCGTCATCTGGGTACTGGCCTACCGGCGTGCCCGCATGGGCACCATCCTCACCGGCACGGGATTGACTCTGCTGGCCATGACCTGGTTCGGCGGCTTTGCGTGGCTGCTGTGGCTGGCCCTGCTGCCCGTGGTCTACTTCTACCTGGAGGACGCCATGCGGCGCGAGCGGCTCACGCGCCCCGTGTTCGAGTTCTTCAAGCGCGTGCTGCCGCCCATGAGCGCCACCGAGCAGGAGGCGCTCGAAGCGGGCGACACCTGGTGGGAAGCAGATCTGTTCAAGGGTGCCCCGGACTGGAAGAAGTGGCTTGCGATGCCCATGCCCAGGCTGAGTGCCGCTGAGGAAGCCTTTCTGCAGAACCAGACCGAGACCTTCTGTCGGATGATCGACGACTGGGACATCGTCCATCTGGACAAGGACCTGCCGCCTGCCGCCTGGCAGTACCTGAAGGACGAGAGGTTCTTCGGCATGATCATCCCGGAGGAGTACGGCGGACTTGGCTTCTCGGCACTGGCGCATTCCACCATCGTCACCAAGATCGCCACCCGCAGCCCCAGTGCCGCGGTGACGGCCATGGTGCCCAACTCCCTCGGGCCGGCCGAACTGTTGATGAAGTACGGCACCGAAGAACAACGGCAGCACTATCTGCCGCGCCTGGCCAGTGGACAGGACATCCCCTGCTTCGCCCTGACCGGCCCGGAAGCGGGCAGCGATGCCGGCGCCATGACCGACACCGGCATCGTCTGCCGGGGCATGCACGAGGGACGCGAGTGTCTGGGTCTGTCGCTGACCTGGAACAAGCGCTACATCACGCTGGCCCCCGTCGCCACCGTGCTTGGCCTGGCCTTCAAGATGTACGACCCGGACCATCTGCTCAGTGAGGTCGAGGAACGCGGCATCACCGTGGCCCTGATTCCCACCAGCCACCCCGGCGTGCAGATCGGGCACCGCCACTTCCCCATGGGCATGACCTTCATGAACGGGCCGACACGTGGCGAGAACGTCTTCATTCCACTGGAATGGATCATCGGCGGTGTCGAACGCGCCGGTCAGGGCTGGCGCATGCTGGTGGAGTGTCTTTCCGAGGGACGCGCCATCTCTCTGCCGGCGCTCGGCACTGCCACCGGCAAGCTGTGCTACCGCATGACGGGCGCCTACGCCCGCATACGCTCGCAGTTCAACCTGGCCATCGGCAACTTCGAAGGCGTGGAAGAAGCACTGGCCCGCATCGCCGGCAACACCTATCAGCTGGAGGCTGCCCGCATCGTCACGGCAGGCGCGGTCGATCAGCACATCAAGCCGGCCGTGGTCTCGGCCATCGCCAAGTACCACATGACGGAGAAGTCACGGCTGATCATCCAGGATGCCATGGATATCCACGGTGGCCGCGGCCTGATCATGGGCCGCATGAACTATCTGGCACACGCCTACATGAGCATGCCCATCGGCATCACGGTGGAAGGGGCCAACATCCTGACGCGCAATCTGATGATCTTCGGCCAGGGCGCCGTGCGCTGCCATCCCTTCATCACGCGGGAAATGCTGGCCGCCAAGAATCCTGACGAGAGTGCGGGGCTGCGCGACTTCGACAGCCTGATCTTCCGCCACATTGGCTATGGCATCAGCAATTTCGTGCGCACCCTGAGTCTCGGCCTGACGGCGGGGCGGATTGCGAGCCGGCCGGTACCCGACGCGACCGGCGCGTTCTATCAGCAGCTGACCCGCATGAGTTCGGCGCTCGCGCTGATCGCCGACATCTCCATGCTGATGTTCGGTGGCGAGCTCAAGCGCAAGGAACGCCTGTCGGCGCGCCTGGGCGACATCCTGAGCCAGCTCTACCTGGCCTCGACGGTGCTGCGCTATTACGAAGACCAGGGGCGTCCGGCGGCAGACCTGCCTCATGTACGCTGGAATGTGGAACTGGCGCTGCACCACTGCCAGATCGCCTTCAATGAATTCCCCGAAATGTATCGCTGGTACTCCATACGAGAATTCGAGTACAACAATATTTCGCAACGCAATCGCAACGCCCTGCTGTGGAGAGATCCCTCGGTCGACGGCGTCAAGACAGGTCACACGTC
>JALREE010000237.1 GCA_023256835.1 Pseudomonadales bacterium
CGAAGAAATCAGCCACGCCCTGGGCGAACACCACGAGCGTGGTGGCGATCTGCGGCTCCTGCTGCAAGCGCTGCAGTTCGTCGTGAAAAACGTGCAGCAGGGCTTCGGGGTCGCGGTGTCCGGTGACGGCCACGCGCACGCGGCCGGCGTCGACTTCACGCCGCGCGAAGGGGCACAGGTTGAGGCCGATGACGATCTCGTCCAGCCAGCGGCGGATGCCCTGCTCCACTTCGTCGCGTTCGACCGCCGTCAGCGTGTCGGGGCTCATGCCGGCTTGCTCCCGGGCGCGGGCTTGCTCCTGGCCCTGGGCTTGCTCTTGCCGGCCTCCGGCTTCTTGCGCTTGCTGGCGCTGGCGGCCTTGCCCGAGGCCTTGAGCTTCTTCGGCCCCTTGTAGGTGCCGGGCAGCTCCTTGATCTTGCGCGACTCCAGCTGCACGTTCAGATAGCGCTCGATGGAGGCCTTCAGATTCCACTCCTGCGGCCCGATCAGCGCCACCGCCAGGCCCTGCTCGCCCGCCCGACCGGTGCGGCCGATGCGATGCACGTAGTCATCGCCCTTGCGCGCCATGTCGAAGTTGATCACCAGGTCGATGCCCTTCACGTCCAGCCCGCGCGAGGCCACGTCGCTGGCGATCAGCACCTTGAGCTTGCCCTCGCGGAAGGCGGTAATGGTGGCATTGCGCACGTCCTGCTTCACTTCGCCGTGCAGATAGCCGGCACGCTGGTCGCGGTAGCGCATCACGCCGCACAGATGCGTGGCCTGATCCCGGGTGTTGCAGAACACCAGGGCGCGCTCGAAGGTCTCGTGCTCCAGCAGCCACAGCAGCAGTTTTTCCTTGTGCTTGTCGTCGTCGGCCAGGATGTACTGCTGGCGGATGGCTTCGTGCTGCTCGCGGGTCGAGTTGATCTGCACCCGCACCGGGGCATTGAGCACCTGCAGCAGGCGGCGCACACCGGCCGGCAGTGTGGCGGAGAGCAGCATGGTCTGCCGGGCCTCGTTGCAGGTGGCGATGATGGCGAGCACGTCCTCGCTGAAGCCCATCTCGAACAGGCGGTCGGCCTCATCCAGCACCAGGTACTCCAGGTGGCTGAACAGCGTGCTGCCCTCCTTGACCAGCTCCAGGGTGCGACCCGGGGTGGCGATGAGAATCTCCGGATCGCGCCGCAACAAGGCACGCTGCACCTTGAACTCCTGCCCGCCGGTGATCACGCCGACCTTGAGGCCGCAGTAGCTGCCGAGTTTCTCGCACTCCTTGCCGATCTGCCGCGCCAGTTCCCGCGTGGGCACCAGCACCAGGGCACGGGTGCCGGTGCGCTCGCCCTTGGCGCTGATCAGGCCCTGCAGGATGGGCAGCAGGAAGGCGGCGGTCTTGCCGCTGCCGGTGGCGGCATTGACGAGCAGGTCGCGGCCCTGCAGGGCCAGCGGAATGGCCTGCTGCTGCACGGGGGTGGGAGACTCGAAGCCCATCTTGTCGACGGCCTTGAGCAGACGCTGGTCCAGGTGAAGATCGGCAAACACGGCGGAAAACTCGGATAACGAATGAGCGCGCACCTTACCACCCCGTATCGGCTTTGCAATCAGAATATCCAGCCGGGGGGCGCGGCGGGTATAGTCGGCGCTCGCCTCGCCCACGCCATTGGACCCGTTCGTGACTGACTATCTGCTGCTGTTCCTGAGTGCCTTCATCGCCGCCACGGTGCTGCCCTTCTATTCCGAGGCCTGGCTGTATCTGCTGCTGCAGGACGCCGACGGCCTGGCGCAGATCGTGGCGGCTGTGCTGGTGGCTGGCAGCGGCAATGTGCTGGGGGCCTGCGTGAACTGGTGGCTGGGCCGCAGTCTGCTGCGCTTTGCCGACCGCCGCTGGTTCTATTTCACGCCGGCGCAGAT
>JALREE010000242.1 GCA_023256835.1 Pseudomonadales bacterium
TCCCCCATCAATGCTTCGCCACTGAGCTTGAGCAGGATGCGCTTGTATTTCTTTTCGGTTTTCAGCATGGGCATGACGTCCTCACAGTGCTCGGTCGAGACTTGCTTACAGCCCTGCAGCGGCCGCCACTTCAGAGGCGAAATCCACTTCTTCCTTCTCGATGCCTTCGCCCACTTCGTAGCGGATGAAGCTCACCACGTCGGCGCCTGCCTTCTTGAGCAGGGCAGCCACGGTGATCTCGCCATCCTTCACGAACGGCTGGTCGAGCAGGCTGACTTCGGCAACGTACTTGCGCAGACGACCCTGGATCATCTTCTCGATGATGTCCTCGGGCTTGCCGCTCTCACGGGCCTGGGCCGAGTAGATCTCGGATTCCTTGGCCAGCAGCTCCTTGGGCACATCCTCGGCACGGACCACCAGCGGATTCACCGCTGCCACGTGCATCGCGATGTCCTTCGCCAGCGAGGAATCGCCGCCCTTGAGCGCGACCACCACTGCAATGCGGTTGTTGCTGTGGATGTAGGAGTCCACGATACCGGCGTTCGGGTCCTTGAATTCCACGATCTGGATGCGGCGCACATTGATGTTCTCGCCGATCTTCTGCACCAGGGCTTCGCGAACCTTTTCCAGCTCGCCGGCCATCAGGGCGGCCACGTCGGCTTCATGACGATTGAATGCTTCCTGCAACACCTTGTTGGCGAAGCCCAGGAAGTTCTCGTCGCGGGCCACGAAATCGGTTTCGCTGTTCACTTCGACGATGATGCCGAAGTTGCCATCCTCGGAGACCTTGGTAAGCACCACGCCTTCCGCAGCGATGCGGCCGGCCTTCTTGGCAGCCTTCAGGCCACTGGCCTTGCGCAGGTCGTCAATGGCTTTTTCCATGTCGCCGTTGGCTTCCACCAGCGCTTTCTTGCAATCCATCATTCCCAATCCAGTGCGCTCACGCAGCTCCTTGACCATGCCTGCTGTAATTTCTGCCATTTGCTTGCCTCGTTCAATTTTCAGAATGAATTCGATGTGATCCGACGGATTAAAAAAAAGGGGCCACGCCCCTCTTCTTTCTCCCGCTTCAGCACTGCTGCCCAAGGCCAGGAGCCGGGCAGCAATATCATGAGAGTGAGGGCGCCGTCGCCGGCCGCCCTCCGACTGTCAGCGCGACTCAGGCGCCTGTGGCACTGGCCTGCTCGGACGCGGCAACGCTGTCGCTGACTTCCACGAACTCGCTGTCGCTGCTCACGGCGTTCAGGTCGCCACGGCCTTCGATGCAGGCATCGGCAACGGCACGCGCATACAGCTCGATGGCGCGGATGGCGTCATCATTGCCCGGGATCGGGAAATCAATGCCGTCGGGATTGCTGTTGGTGTCGACTATGCCAATGACGGGAATGCCCAGATTGTTGGCTTCGGTGATGGCGATGCGCTCGTGATCGACGTCGATCACGAACAGCGCGTCAGGCAGACCGCCCATTTCCTTGATGCCGCCAATGCTGCGCTCGAGCTTTTCCATGGCGCGACGACGAATCAGGGCTTCTTTCTTCGTCATGCGATCGAAGGTGCCATCCTGAGCCTGGGTTTCCAGGTCGCGCAGCTTCTTGATGGAGCCACGGATGGTCTTGTAGTTGGTCAGCATGCCGCCGAGCCAGCGGTGATCGACGTAGGGCATGCCTGCGCGCTCTGCCTGCTCCTTGATGATCTTGCCGGCCGCTCGCTTGGTGCCAACGAACAGGACCTTCTTCTTGCGAGCCGCCAGCGTATGGACCTGCTCGAGTGCGGCATTGAGTGCCGGCACGGTGTGTTCGAGGTTGATGATGTGAATCTTGTTGCGTGCACCGAAGATGAACTTCTTCATTTTCGGATTCCAGTAACGCGCCTGGTGTCCGAAATGGACGCCCGCCTTGAGCATTTCCTTCATTGAAACAGTAGCCATGTGATTTCCTTTGGTTCGGGTTAAGCCTCCATACACCCCATGATTCCACCCCGTGCACGCTGTCGCGCGCGAGGCACCCAGAAAACATGTGTCGGTATATGTGCGACGTTGATGTTGATAATGAAATGCGCCTTGGGACCCCTGGGAGCCCCAAAGCGCGCAGCTTTATACCACAACGCCCCGGGGACATAAAGCGCCGGGATGCATTGCGCTGCCTGCGGCGCGGGTGGCCAGGCGGTGTCAATCGCCCAAGTCCTGCTTTACAATGGCCCGGCCCTGAACATACCGGCAGTGATCTGCCAGAGCTGCAAACGACTTCATACCATGGCAATCAGCATCAAGACGCCGCAAGAACTGGAAAAAATGCGCGTGGCCGGCAGGCTCGCGGCAGAGGTCCTCGAGATGATCGGACCTTACGTGCAGGCTGGTGTCAGTACCGGCGAGCTCGATCGGCTGTGTCACGACTACATCGTGAACGTGCAGCAGGCCATCCCGGCGCCGCTCAATTACAACGGCTTTCCGAAGTCCATCTGCACGTCCGTGAATCATGTGGTGTGCCATGGCATTCCCAGCGACGCGAAGATCCTCAAGAAGGGCGACATCATCAATATCGACGTCACCGTCATCAAGGATGGTTACCACGGCGATACCAGCAAGATGTTCGTGATCGATGAAGTGCCTGCCCATGTGGGCCGCCTCGTCGAGGTCACGAAGCAATGCCTCTATCGGGCCATCGAGATCGTGCGTCCCGGCACTCGACTCGGGGATATCGGGCACGTGATCCAGAGCCTCGCCGAAAGCAATCATTTCTCGGTGGTGCGCGAGTACTGCGGACACGGCATTGGCCGAATCTTCCATGAGGACCCGCAGGTGCTGCACTTTGGCAAGCCCGGCACGGGCGTGGTGCTGCAGGAAGGCATGACCTTCACGATCGAACCCATGCTCAATGCCGGCACTCATCACACCAAGCTGTCGAAGTCAGACGGCTGGACGGTCACTACGCGGGACCGTCGACTGTCGGCCCAGTGGGAACACACCCTGGCCGTCACCAGCGATGGCGTCGAGGTGCTGACACGGCGCAGCGATGAACACTTCTGAAACGCTCGCGTCTTCATCGACGCCCTCAGCTTCCTCTGCGGCCATTGTCATTGCGCCACTGCGCACGGATCTCGCTCTGCGCGAGGCCTTGTTCGACCCGGTGAGGTTCCGTCAGCGACTGCAGGAAACCAGCCAGCCATTGCCGCTGTTCAAGGAAGCACTTGCGCAGGCACGACGCGTGCTCGACGAGCGGTACCGGGAAGACGCCGACATCGTGCCACTGGTCATCGGACGCTCCTGGTTCATGGACGAACTGCTGCGCTGCGCCTGGGAGCGTTACGACTGGGGCAAGGTCGAGGACGTCAGTCTGCTGGCTGTCGGCGGTTATGGCCGAGGTGAACTGCATCCGCATTCCGACATCGACCTGCTGCTGCTGACACGCCACGACAATCATCAGGATTTCCGCACGGCCATCAGCGGTTTCTTCACCTTTCTGTGGGACATCAATCTCGAGATCGGCCAGAGCGTGCGCTCCATAGCGCAGTGCCGCCAGGAGGCACTCAAGGACATCACTGTTGCCACCAGCCTGATGGAGTCACGCACCATCGTCGGTCCGCAGTCCCTGCGCGATGCGATGATTGCCCTGACGCAGGATGACGACGTCTGGCCCGCCAAGGCCTTCTTCAAGGCCAAGCGCGACGAGCAGATCGCCCGGCATGAGAAGTACTACGACATCGACTACGCGCTGGAACCCAACGTCAAGGCCTCGCCCGGTGGTCTGCGCGACATCCAGACCATCGCCTGGATTGCCAAGCGCCACTACAAGGCGGACACGCTCGCGGATCTGGTGAGTCTGGGATTCCTGACTCCTTCCGAGTATCAAGACCTCGCCAGTGGTGAGCGGCTGCTGTGGAAGATCCGCTACGGGCTGCATGTGCTGGCAGGCCGCAAGGAAGATCGTCTGCTCTTCGACAGGCAGAAGGATCTGGCGCGCATGTTCGGTTACGAGGACGACGAGAAGAGTCTGGCAGTCGAGAAACTCATGCAGGAGTACTACCGCGCGGTGGCCACGCTGCGCGGCCTGAACGACGTGCTCTTGCAGCATTTCGATGAAGCCATCCTGCGAGCGGGGGAGAAGGAAGAGATCACCCTGATCAACAAGCGCTTCCAGATTCGCGACAACTATATCGAAGTGACCAATCCCGGCGTGTTCCGTCGCTTTCCCTTCGCCCTGCTGGAAATCTTCGTGCTGATGGCCCAGAACCCGCAGATCAAGGGCGTGCGCGCGGCAACCATTCGCCTGATCCGCGAGAACAGCGTCATCATCGACGAGAAGTACCGCAAGGACCTGCGCAACATCACGCTGTTCATGGAACTGCTGCGCTCGCCCCACGAGCTGACCTCGCAGTTGCGTCGCATGTCGCGCTACGGCGTGCTCGGCCGTTACCTGCCCGCCTTTGGCGCCATCACGGGCAAGATGCAGCACGACCTGTTCCACATCTACACGGTGGATGCCCACACGCTGCAGGTGGTCGAGAACATGCGCCGCTTCCGCTATCCAGGCGCGGAAGAACACTTTCCGATCGCGGCGCACATCGTCAAGCGTCTGCCCAAGGTCGAACTGCTCTACATCGCAGGGCTATACCACGATATCGCCAAGGGGCGCGGCGGCGATCACTCCACACTGGGCATGGTCGATGGCGCCGAATTCTGTCGCCTGCATCATCTGAGCGCCTGGGACACCAAGCTGGTCTCCTGGCTCATCGGCAAGCATCTGTTGATGTCGATGACGGCCCAGCGCATGGACATCGCCGACCCGGAGGTCATCCAGCAATTCGCGCTGGCGGTTGGAGACAAGCTGCACCTGGACTATCTGTACTGCATGACGGTGGCGGACATCTGCGCCACCAACCCGAATCTGTGGAACACCTGGCGCGCCTCGCTGCTGCGTCAGCTTTACCTGAGCACCAAGCGAGCTCTGCGGCGCGGTCTGGAGAATCCGATCGACCGCGCGGACCGCATCAAGGACAAGCAGGAAAGTGCGTTCCTGAAGCTGACCGATCGCGGGCTGAGCCGCCAGCAGATCGAGCACATCTGGGCGAATGTCGACGACGAGTACTTCGTGCGCGAGTCCACCGCCAACATCGCCTGGCACACGGAAGCCATTGCGCGCAGTGAAGGTCAGGAAACTCTGATTCTCGTCGACGATGTGAGCGAATCCCCCAACGAAGGCGGCACGCAGATCTTCATCTACACGGTGAACCGCAACCATCTGTTCGCCAGCACCGCCTCGGCCATGGAAAAGCTAGGTCTCAACATCATGGACGCGCGCATCTTCACCTCGGCCAAGAACTACTGCATGAACACCTTCACCGTGCTCGAAAGCGACGGCACGGCGGTGAGCAATGATCCCGCACGTCGCCGGCAGATCATCAGCCTGATCGACGAGTATCTGCAGGACCCGAGTCAGCACCTGAAAGCCTCGACCAAGCGCATCGACCGCAAGCTCAAGCATTTCAGCCGTCATGTGGAAACCGAAATCATCAATGCCGATGACAAGCCGTGGACTACGCTGGAAATCAGCTGCATCGACCAGCCCGGTATCCTGGCGTCCATCGGCAAGATCTTCGCCGATCACAAGATCCAGTTGCAGAATGCCCGCATCGCGACGCTGGGTGAGCGCGTGGAGGACTTGTTCTTCATTCTCGATGCCGACAACCGCAAGATCACCGACCCGGAGCTCATCGAGAAGCTGCAGAATGACATCCGGCAGGAACTGGGTGACTGAACCATGCTGACGCTTTATGGCATTGCCAATTGCGACACCATCCGCAAGACGCGTCACTGGCTCGACGCCCATGGCGTCGCGTATCACTTTCACGATTACCGCAAGGACGGCATCGACGCCGCGCTGTGCACCACCCTGCTGCAGGCCCTGCCGCTGGCGACCCTGATCAATACCCGGGGCACCACCTGGCGCGCATTGCCGCAAGAGACGCGACTGGCACTCTCCATCGACACGGCCCCCGCGCTCATGCAGGCTGCGCCAGCACTGATCCGTCGCCCGTTACTGCACACACCCGCCGGGTGGCTCAGCTCAGCCGACCCGAGCGTGCTCGCCACTCTGCTCGAGCATTCCTGATTTACGCAAGCATCCCACAGAGGTTTCCGACATGACGTCATCCCTTTCCCTGCACAGCCTGGGCATCGGCCTCGGCACTCGCAACAGTCGCGGCGAGATCATCGAGGTGTACTACCCCATCGTGCTGCGCGAGCCCGACCCGAGCTTCGCGGCGTCCGTGGCAGCGGCGAGCGCCTACGCGGGCGGCAATGCCGTCTGCGCGCTGGCACCGGCCACGGTATCGGCCCTGGTGCCACTGGCACCACAGAGCGTGCAGGACACGCTGCGCGCGCTGACGGCGGCACGCCAGGATCTCACCGTGATGTTCATCGCGCAGGATTCAGCCCCGGCGTCCATTCCCGAGGTCTATCTCAAGCTGCATCTGCTGTCACACCGCCTGCAAAAGCCGCATTCGCTGAATCTGACAGGGGCCTTCGGGGTGCTGCAGAATCTGGCCTGGACGAATCAGGGGGCGATCGATCTGGCCGACCTGCCGGCGCGTCAACTGCAAGCGCGCCTGCAGGGCGAGCTGCTGGAAGTGATGTCGGTGGACAAGTTCCCGAAGATGAGCAACTACGTGGTGCCCAAGGGCGTGCGGATCGCGCACACGGCGCGTGTGCGGCTGGGCGCCTATATCGGGGAAGGCACCACGATCATGCATGAGGGCTTCGTCAACTTCAACGCAGGCACGGAAGGCCCCGCAATGGTGGAAGGCCGCATTTCGGCGGGCGTCATGGTCGGCCCCGGCAGCGACCTGGGCGGCGGTTGCAGCACCATGGGCACCCTCTCCGGCGGCGGCACCGAAGTCATCTCCATCGGACGTGACTGCCTCATCGGCGCCAACGCCGGTCTGGGCTTCCCGCTGGGCGATCGCTGCATCGTCGAAGCGGGTCTTTATGTGACAGCCGGCACCAAGGTCCTGCTGCTCGACAAGGACAACCAGGTGGTCGGCACCCGCAAGGCCCGCGAACTGTCAGGCAAGTCTGACCTGCTGTTCCGCCGCAACTCCGTGACCGGCGCCGTGGAGTGCAAGGCGAACAAGACGGCGATTGCCC
The DNA here is from genome assembly GCA_023256835.1 of Pseudomonadales bacterium. GTDB lineage: Bacteria > Pseudomonadota > Gammaproteobacteria > Pseudomonadales > Pseudohongiellaceae > UBA5078. The sequence goes on from JALREE010000242.1 coordinate 7,142, forward strand.
TGAACGAAGAACTTCACACACACAATTGAGAACGCAGTGCTCGACTGCAGAAAGGAAAAGCATGTCCCCCACTCTGGCTCTGACGATTTCCCTGATCGAGAAAGCCTCGGTCACCCCCAGTGACGGCGGCTGTCATCAGCTGCTGGCCCAACGCCTGGAAGCGCTGGGCTTCGTGGTGGAAGCGCTGCCCTTCGGCGATGTCCAGAACTTCTGGGCAAGACTCGGCACCGAAGGCCCGGTTTTCGCCTTTGCCGGCCACACAGATGTGGTGCCACCCGGCCCCCTCGAGCACTGGACCTCCGCTCCCTTCGTGCCCCAGGTGCGCGACGGCTTCCTGTACGGCCGCGGCGCCGCCGACATGAAGGGCAGCATCGCAGCCATGGTCACGGCCTGCGAACGCTTTCTTGCCAGCGGCAGAAAGCCACGCGGCTCCATCGCCTTCCTGATCACCAGTGACGAAGAAGGCAGTGCCGTGAACGGCACCGTCAAGGTCATGGAGGTGCTGGAAGCGCGAGGGGAAAAGATTCACTACTGCATCGTCGGTGAACCCTCCAGCACCACTCAGACCGGCGATGTCATCAAGATCGGCCGACGCGGCTCGCTGCATGGGCGCCTGACCGTGCATGGCATTCAGGGCCACGTGGCCTACCCACACCTCGCCCGCAACCCCATTCATCGCGCCATGGCGCCGCTGGATGCCCTGTGCCGCGAAGTCTGGGACGAAGGCAACGAGTCCTTCCCGCCGACGAGTTTTCAGATCTCCAACATTCACGCCGGCAAGGGCACGGACAATGTGATCCCCGGCGAGCTGGAAGTGGCATTCAATTTCCGCTACTCCACCGCCCTGACCGAAGAGGCCATCAAGGCACGCACCACGGCGGTTCTCGACCGCTTCGGCCTGGAGTACTCCCTGAACTGGCATCTATCCGGCAAGCCCTTCCTGACGCAGCGCGGAGCATTCATCGACCTGGTCGCGGCCAGCATCAGACAGGTGACAGGACTGGAAACGGAATGCTCCACCACCGGGGGCACCTCCGATGGCCGCTTCATCGCACCCACTGGCACGCAGCTGGTGGAAGTGGGGCCCTGCAATGCCACCATTCACAAGGTCGATGAGAACGTGCGTGTGGCCGATCTGGACGCGCTCAGCAATATCTACGAAGACGTGCTGGTGCGATTGCTGGGCTGACAGAGATAGACGTCGAAACGGCTCGAGGAACCGGGCAATTGGTATGACGGCTTGCACGCGTCGAGAAAGCCGGCAATCCGCGGGCGCTTGACGACCACGCGCTTCGCGCCCAGCCCCATGGCCCAGGCCAGCATTCCAGGGGCGTCCGGTTCAGCCTCCAGCAGCAACTGCAGCATGGCCATGTGTTTCTTCACTTTGGCGGATTTGCGCCGACGCTCGGGAAACATCGGGTCGAGATAAACCACATCCGGCACTTCTCCCAGCGACTCCCGCTCCACCAGGGTGCTGTCTGCGTGCAGCAGATGCATGCGGGACACCGCCTTGCGCACCCGCTCATCGTCGCTGCCCGCCGCGCGTTGCAGGCCATCGGCCAGCAGGGCGTGCACCCAGGCGTTGCGTTCCAGCATCTGCACTTCACACCCCGCGTTGGCGAGAATGAACGCATCGAGACCGAATCCCGCAGTGGCATCGAGAATGCGCAAAGCCTGCCCCGTGCGCAGCCCCACCGCCTTGAGCAAGGCCTCGGGCTGTGCGGGATGACGTTGGCGCCAGGCGAGTGACTTGTCATCAAAATCGACGCTGACCGTCCCCAGGGACGGATCGCTGCGGCAGCTCAGCGCCAGTTGCCCCTCTTGCCGCTCAAGCTGGAAGTCCGCCGCAAGGGTCATGAAGGCATCCGTCAGGCCTGCAGGGAAAAGTGGACGAAGAGCAGCCCGATGCCCATCAACACGCGATAGATCACGAAGGGCAGGAAGCCCATGCGCTCGATCAGCTTCAGGAAATAGTGAATGCAGGAGAACGACACGAGGGCGGAGAGAAGCACGGCATAGGCGAGCACTCCCCATTGCGCCTGGGCATCGTCCTGCAGCAGTTCACCGCCCTTGAGCAGACCACTGGCCATGATGATGGGAATGGCCAGCAGGAAGGAGAAGCGCGCAGCCGCCTTGCGATCAAGCCCACAGGCCAGCGCCGCCGTCATCGTGACGCCGGAACGCGAAGTACCTGGAATCAGGGCCAGCACCTGCGCGAAGCCGACAATCAGCGTGGTTCGCAGCGTGAGCTGCTCGATGCCGACACGCACCAGCGGTCGATTGTCCGACCACCACAGCAGGATGCCGAAGAAGATCGACGTGAAGGCAATCAGCAGCATGTTGCGCGCGTAGAGTTCGATCAGATCAGAGAGCAGCAGACCGGCGATGCCGGCCGGAATCGTGCCAACCACCACGAACCAGGCGAGGCGGGCATCGGGTGACATGGCCCCTCCGCGCAGCGATACCTGCCACGCCTGAAAGAGGCGGAGCAGATCGGCTCGAAAATAGGTGAGCACCGCCAGCAGACTGCCGATGTGCACGGCCACATCGAACACCAGCCCCTGATCGGGCCAGCCGAGCAATTCCTTCGGCAGCAAGATGTGAGCGGAGCTGGAGATGGGAAGGTATTCCGTCACGCCTTGCAGGAAAGCGAGAAACGTTATCTGGAAATAAGAGAGTTCCATATCAGGCCTGATAATCCATTTGATCCTTGAGATAAACCGGAAGCACGGCAGTGGCAGCCACCCCTTGCTCGCCGCGACGCGCCCGCGCCAGGGCAACGGCGGCCAGTGTCACGGCGTCGGAACGATAGTCGAGCTGTGCCTGCTGTGCGCCCGGCAATGCGGGACACAGGGCCCATCCGTCACCCACAGCCAGCCCCGGCAACTCGAAGCGCAGCGCCTCGGGCGCGCAGACCCGCTCCGCACCCTGCAACACCGGACTGCCGTTCTGAAACGTATAGGTCGCGGCGTAGACTTCGTCCTCGCGCGCCTTCAGGCACACATTCACGATCGCACCTGAATGTGCGAGGTGCGCCTTCGTGGCCATTACGGCCAGCGACGATGCGCAGTACACAGGGATTCCCGTGGCCAACGCAAGACCCTGCACAACGCCCGCGCCGATGCGCAGCCCCGTGAACGAACCTGGACCGATCACGAGGGCGAAGGCATCCACTTCCTGCATTCGCATCTGGCGTTCGTGCAGAAGACTCTCGATCATCGGCAGCAGTTCACGCGTGTGTTGTCGTGGTACCGCACTGCTGCGCGATGACACGAGAATCTCTTCTGTCAAGGCAACGGTGCAAAGCGCGTGGGAGGTATCGATGGCAAGAATTCGTTTCATGCCGAAAGTATACCGGACACAATGAAAAATCCCTCAGTGCATTTCGGCACTGAGGGATTCCATAGGCACATCGCCTTGCTGCTGGCGGCGATCAACCTGCCGCAGGTGCAGGTGCGGCAGGTGCCGCTTCAGGCGCTGCAACCGCAGCAGCGGTCTTCTTGACGGCAGGCTTGCGCGCCGCCGGCTTGGCAGCAGGAGCGGCCTTGCTCGCGGCCGGGGCCTTCGCTGCCTTCACAGGAGCCTTGACTGCAGGCTTGACTGGAGTCGACTTCCTGGCTGCAGGCTTTGCGGGTGCTGCTGCCTTCGCCGGGGCGGACTTCTTGGCAGGAGCGGCCTTCTTTGCTGGCGCTGCAGGCTTGGCTGCGCTCTTGGCAGGAGCGGCCTTCTTCGCTGCAGTCTTGGCAGGAGCTGCGGCCTTCTTCGCAGGAGCCTTCGCCTTCACGGCAGCACTCACTTTGGCAGCAACTGTCTTCGCGGCAGTCTTTACGGCCTTGACGACTTTCTTCGAAGCTGCCTTCGCTTTCACCGCTGCGCGAAGCGCAGCTGCCTTTTCCTTCATCGCGAGCTTCTTCGCTGCTGTGCGTGCTTTCAGCAAAGCGCGCTTGGCAGCGAGACGCTCACGTGCGATGCGCTTCTTCGCTGCGGCCTTCGCCTTGGCGGCGGCCTTCTGCGCAGCGGCCTTCGCTTTCACGGCGGCCTTCTTGGCGGCAATCTTGCGCTTGAGTTCTTCCTTCTTGGTGCGTGCGGCTTCCTTGATGGCGTCTGCTTTCGCGCGCTTTTTCTTCCAGGCATCGGCAAACGCCTTCACGGCTTTTGCAAGATCGGCTTCTGCCTTGGCAGCGATCGCGACCTTGCGGGCTTCTGCGCTGGCCTTCAGTTGAGCGGCCTGGAGCTTGACTGCAGAGGCGCGGGCCTTGGCAGTGATGGGCTTGCTGGTTGCGGTAGAGTTCTTGGAAGCTTTAGTTTTAGCAGAAGCGGCCTTGCCTTTCGCTGCGGCAACAGGCTTGGCTTTCGTGGCAGCAGACTTGGTCAGTTTAGCCGCTGCTGATGAAACTTTTGCAGGAGCAGCATCACCGGTTTTCTTCACGGCCGATTTGGCAGGCGCCTTCTTTGTCGCTTTAACTTTAGCCATACTGATATCTCTCCAAATATGTGGAACAAAACCACTTTAATTTCTTCAACAGAGGCAATGCCTTGTTTGAGCGGCACCATAGCACAAAAAAAATCTGCATACAGCATTCACTGTTTCATAAGTTGAAAAAATCAACCAATTTTCAAATTATTTTTCGATGACCTTGGCAAGTCTCTTGTGAGTACCGTGCGGGAAAGTCGCAGTGAAACACTGTGGTGCAGATGGAGTGTCAGCCTTGCACTGACACTCCCACAGTCGCATCACATGGCCGAGAGCAAGCGGGTCAACTCGGCACGCACTACGTCGACACTCAATGCGCCATTGAGCTGTTCCACTTTCACGGCGTTGCCTGCCTGCTGCAGGGACTTGTAGAAATCGACCAGCGGACGCGTCTGCTCATGGTAGACCCGCAGTCGTTTGCGAATGGTTTCTTCCTTGTCGTCATCCCGCTGAATCAAGGCCTCACCACTGACATCATCAATTCCTTCCACTGCGGGTGGATTGAAAACCGTGTGGTAGATGCGACCCGATTCGGGATGTACACGGCGGCCGCTGAGTCGCTTCACGATCTCTTCGTCTTCCACGGCAATCTCGACCACCACATCGATGTCGATGCCTGCGTCCACCATCGCTTGTGCCTGGGGAATGGTGCGCGGGAAACCATCAAACAGGAATCCTCTGGCACAATCAGCCGCCGCTATGCGCTCCTTGACGAGCGCGATGATGATCTCGTCCGTGACCAGCCCCCCCGAGGCCATCACTTCCTTGACCTGCAGACCGAGGGCAGTGCCGGCCTTCACTGCAGCGCGCAGCATGTCACCCGTGGAAATCTGCGGAATCCCGAACGTGGACACAATGAACTGTGCCTGTGTGCCCTTGCCCGCCCCTGGGGCCCCCAGCAATATCACTCGCATAAAACACTCCTGAATGGTGTCTGACTGCTGTCAGACAAACTTGCCAATGAAAAATGGTGGCGACTCCGAGCGCTCGACCTTACACCAAAGGCCAGTATCGAAACAAGAAAGGAGCCGCCTTGAAATCCGAGCATCCTGCAGTCAATCGCTGACTGTTGCCGTCTTGACTTCATCCCAGAGTGCGTCGAGTTCATCCAGCGTCAGTCCAGGCAGTGACAGCGAACGTGCCTGGGCGAGCGTCTCCATCGCTCGAAAGCGTTGCTCGAACTTGCGATTGGCAGCGCGCAGCGCCGATTCGGAATCGATGTCCAGATGACGCGCGAGATTGACGCAACTGAACAGCACATCGCCGAATTCATCCTGCATCGCATCAGTGTCTGCACTGGCGATGGCGGCCTCGAGTTCGGCAATCTCCTCGCGCAGACGCGCCAGCACAGGCGCGGCATCCTGCCAATCGAAACCAAGCGAGCCCGCCCGGCGCTGCAGCTTGCGGGCACGCTCCAGCGCAGGCAGCGCTGCGGGCACATCGTCGAGCACACTGGGCACTGCTCCGACACGTGAACGCGCCGCCTTCACCTGACGTTCAAGATTCTTGATCTCTTCCCAGCGAATGGCCACTGTCTCTGCGTCCAGCGCAAGAGCGGAACTGCCAAAACTGGCAAGCGTGCCATCGGGAAACACATGGGGATGACGATGCAGCAGCTTCGCACTGATGGCCGCTGCCACATCATGGAAATCAAACTCTCCCTGCTCACTCGCGATCTGCGCGTAGAACACCACCTGGAACAGCAGATCGCCCAGCTCATCGCGCAACTGTGCCGAATCTTCGCGCTCGACGGCGTCGATGACCTCGTGGACTTCCTCCAGCGTGTAGCCAGTCAGGGTCTTCAAGGTCTGCTTGCGGTCCCAGTCGCAACCATGTGCAGCGTCACGCAGATTGCGCATGATGGTCAGCAATTGCTGCATGGAGGAGTCATTGTTCACCAGTGAAGGTCTCCTGTGTCAGGACGTCAGTGGCATGGGCCGGTGCGGCGATCGTGTCGACGCCCTCGCCCGCCGCGATTCGACGTGCTTCGATGATGTTGTTCAAGCGGCTGATCTTCTCGAGAACGCGCGAAAGTACCGGGTAGGAATCCACTTCCACTTGCAGCTTCATGCGTGCCGTTCCGGAGCTGCGATCGGTCCGGGTGTTCACCTCCATCACCTCGATGCCGGCATCCGCGAGAATCGTGGTGATGTCACGCAGCAGACCGGCGCGGTCATAGGCAAGAATGAAGAGATCGACCAGCATGCTGATGCGACGTCCATCGCCCCACTGGACTTCGATGAAATTCTCGTGACTCTCCAGCTGATAATGCAAAGCCACCGGGCAATCGGGCTTGTGCACCACGACGTGATTGTCCACTCCCAGACAGCCCACGATCGGGTCTCCTTCCACCGGACGGCAGCACGGCGCGAGCTGAGTCGAGAATCGTCCCGCCCCTGACACATGCGTGGCAGAGGCCGGCACCTGCGCCTCCTGGCGCGATTCGTCCAGCACGCACAACAGCTGAGAGAGCTCCTGCGCGGCGGTAATCACTTCTTCAAGGGTGATAGCGCTGACTCCGACAGCCGCAAACAGCGCTTCATCATTGCGACAGCCGAGCTTGCGCGCCAGGGCGCGATAATCGGGATGGGCCACGGCGAGGCGTTCGAATTCCTCGGCCAGCAGGGCGCGACCATGCGCGACATTGTGTTCACGCCCCTGCGTCTTGAACCATTGCATCAGCTTGGCCTGAGCGCGTGGCGTGTTGGCATAGCCAAGACCAGGCTTGAGCCAGTCACGACTTGGCGTGCTGCGCTCGTCGGCCAGCACCTCCACACGATCGCCTGTCTGCAGCTTGTAGTTCAGCGGCACTGTCTTGCCATTGACGCGTGCACCGCAGCACTTGTTGCCGACTTCCGTATGCACGTAATAAGCGAAATCGAGCGGCGTGGCACCCTTCATCAAGTCGACGACATGCCCTTCCGGCGTGAACACGTAAACACGATCAGGTGTCGTGGAATCGCTGCGCAATTGTTCAGCCAGGCCGCCGACCATGCCCATCTCGTCATGCCAGGCAAGCAGCTGGCGCAGCCAGGCGATCTTCTCGTCATAGCTGTCCTTGTAGTGCGGGTCCGTGATGCCTTCCTTGTAGCGCCAATGCGCACACACGCCCAACTCGGCATCCTCATCCATCGCAAAGGTGCGAATCTGGACTTCGAACACTTTCTTGTCCGGACCGATCACGGCTGTGTGCAGCGACTGATAGCCGTTCTCCTTGGGGGTGGCGATGTAATCGTCAAACTCGTTGGGAATGACGCGCCAAAGATTGTGCACAATGCCCAGCGTGGCATAGCAGTCGCGCACTTCCGGCACCAGAATCCTGACGGCGCGGATATCGTAGATTTGCGAAAAATCCAGCTTCTTGGCCTGCATCTTGCGCCAGATGCTGTAGATGTTCTTTGCCCTGCCCGTCACCTCGGCATCGATGTTGGCGCGATCCAGCTGTCGGCGCAGCTCCTCCGTCACCTCCAGCACGAAGCGCTCGCGATCCACTCGGCGCTCATCCAGCAGCCGGGCGATCCGCTTGTAGTTCTCTTCCTGCAGATAGCGGAATGAGAGGTCTTCGAGTTCCCATTTCAACTGACCTATGCCCAGCCGGTGCGCCAGCGGCACATAGATCTCGAACACTTCCCGCGCCACGCGCTGCCGCCGCTCCTGCGGGGCGCTCTTGACGGCACGCAGCGCGCAGGTGCGCTCCGCGAGCTTGATCAAGGCCACACGGACATCATCGATCAGTGCCAGGAGCATCTTGCGGACATTCTCCACCTGATCATCGCTCTGGCCGAGCACGCGCGTGCGCGAGGTATCCGTCTCATTGATGGCCGCCATGCGCAGGACACCTTCGACGAGCTTGGCCACTTCCTCGCCGAACTGCTCGCGCACGATATCCAGTCCGACGCGCGATTCACGCACGCTGCGATACAGAATGGAGGCGATGACGGCCTCGCTGTCCAGCCTCAGGTCGACGAGGATCTCGGCCATTTCGAGACCGGTCAGATAACTGTTGCGCCCCGCCCACACTGTATTGGTGGCGCGAGCCTGCTGCTCCAGTGCCCAACTCAGGTCGCAGGCCTGGCGAATGCGCTCGATGTGCTCCAGCGTGCCGCGCGCCTGCAGGGAAGCGATCCAGTCATCGAAGCAGATACTGCCGTCTGGGTTGAACTTGTGGATATCTCTGACCTGGACCATGGGGGCAGTTCTCTTGTCTTGCGTCAGGGTTTCACGAGCACGAATTCGGCGATGGACTCAACATGCGAGGTATGGGGAAACATGTCCAATACACCGGCTCGCGTCAATCGATAGCCGTGCTTCACCAGTTCACCTGCATCACGCGCCAGAGTGGCGGGGTTGCAGGAGATGTAGAGAATCTTGCGTGCCCGCATGGCAGCGATGATGGGAATGATCTCCAGCGCGCCAGAGCGCGGCGGATCCAGCAGGATCTTGTCGTATCGATGCACAGCCCAGGTGGCACTGCCGAAATCGACACACAGATTCGCGGCATGGAATTCGACATTGTCGAGTCCATTGGCGCGGGCATTCTCGAAGCCGCGCCGCACCATCTCGTCGCTGCCCTCCACCCCCACCACATGGCGACAGCGCATGGCCAGCGGCAGCGTGAAATTGCCAAGACCGCAAAACAGATCGAGAACCGTGTCTTCCTTCTGCGGATCAAGCATCTCGAGTGCGCGCGCGATCATCTCCCGGTTCAGCTCGCCATTGACTTGCGTGAAGTCGGTGGGGTGGAACGCCATGCGCAGGCCGAACTGCGGCAGGTAGTAGTGCAGTCGATCCTCGCCTTCGGCCGGCCACAAACGCTGCACGGAGTCACTGCCGCCAGGCTGCAGGTAGAGCGTGATGCCATGTTCACGGCCGAGATCACTGAAGGCCTGCCGATCGGCAGCCGTGAGTGGCTCCAGGTGGCGCACGATCAAGGCCACGTCATCCGGTGCATGCACGCCCTGCGCGGAGGGCACATCGATCTCACCGACTGCCACCTCGATCTGCGGCACCGTGTACCGACAGTCGCGAGCGGCCAGAAACTCGCGCAGCGGGGCAATCAGGCGCGCCACACGCGGATTCAGGACTGCACAGTCATCCATCTGCGCAATGAAGTTGCTGTTCTTCTCGCGAAATCCGACCAGCATCGCGTCCTTCTTCACCACATAGCGCACGGCCAGACGCGCCTTGCGTCGGTAGCCAACGCTCTGACTGCGCAGTGCAGGCAGGTGTTCATACTGCTGCAAGCCGCCGATGTGCTGCATCTGTTCGTGCAGCACGCGCTCCTTGAGCTGGATCTGGGCATCGGGATGCAGGTGCTGCATGGCGCAGCCGCCACACACGCTGGCGTAGGCGCAGGGGGGCTCCACGCGCTCGGCCGCCGGAACGAGGATGGTCTCGGCGCGCAATTCATCATACTGCTTGTGACGGGCCACATAACGCGCAGTGGCGGTCTCGCCCGTGAGCGCACCGTCGACGAACGCGATCTTGCCATTGATGCTCGCGACACCTCGTCCGTCATGGCTCAGTCGCTGCACCTGCAACTCCACAGCCTCGGTGGGAAGTTTGTTGCGACGTCGTGTACTGCTCATGGAGTCTACCTGTTGCTGCAGGGCACACGCTGGTGCAACGGTCAATGCCGACTGCCCCGAGGCCTGTGTGCGAATGGAAAAATCAGGCAAAGACGCCTGTGGATAGATAACGGTCACCGCGATCACACACAATGGCCACAATGACGGCATTGTGCAGACGACGACTGAGCTGCAGCGCCGCGAACACCGAGCCACCGGAGGACACGCCGCAGAAAATGCCCTCTTCCCTGGCCAGGGCACGCATGGTGTTCTCGGCATCAGCCTGATTGATGTCCATCACTTCGTCGACACGTGACGCATCGAAGATCGCTGGCAGATACTCCTGCGGCCAGCGCCGGATGCCAGGAATGCGCGAGCCCTCCTGAGGCTGCAGACCGACAATGGTGACAGCGGGATTCTGCTCCTTGAGGAAGCGCGACACGCCCATGATGGTGCCCGTCGTCCCCATCGAACTGACGAAGTGCGTGATGGTGCCTTGTGTATCACGCCAGATCTCCGGACCGGTATGCAGATAATGCGCTTGCGGATTGTCTGGATTCCCGAACTGGTCCAGCACCTTGCCCTGCCCCTCACGCGCCATGCGCTGTGCAAGATCGCGTGCCCCCTCCATGCCCTGCTCCTCCGTCACGAGAATCAACTGCGCGCCGTAGGCAGACATCGACGCCCGCCGCTCCGCTGACATGTTCTCGGGCATGATCAGAATCAGGCGATAGCCCTTCACGGCACAGACCATGGCAAGGGCGATGCCCGTGTTGCCGCTGGTGGCCTCGATCAGGGTATCGCCGGGCTGAATGTCGCCCCGCAGTTCAGCCTGCAGGATCATGTTGTAGGCGGGGCGATCCTTCACGGAGCCGGCGGGGTTGTTGCCTTCCAGCTTCACCAGCACGGTGTTGCTGGTGGTGCCCGGCAGACGCGACAACCTGACCAGCGGGGTGTTGCCGATCTGCGCTTCAATCAGCGGATACTTGATGGACATCAGGGTCACTCACGAAAGATTTGCGGCGATTTTACCCTGTATTGCCTGGGCCTGAAAGCAAGCCGGCGGCACGGCATTCAGGCACGGGGGTGTGCGCTCAGAAACAGTTCACGACTCGCGAGCGGCTTCTCACCCAGCAGACGCTGCAGCGCCATGCGCGTCAATCGCAAGGCCGCTCGTGCATGAGCCGCTTCCGCGAAGTCACAGCGGCGCAGAGCGCACAGCTCTGCACCCGTGAACATCACGTGGGCATGGGAAGGAAAGTCGCTGACATGCGCGATTCGCTCAAAGCCTTCGTCCTCGAGAAACAGGTAATGACCCAGTGGCGTGATGGGTTCGCCCGTGCGGCAGTCCACCTCAAGATTGAGACCATAGCCCAGGGCTTCCAGAAGGGAGAGTTCGAAGCGGCGCAGGGTGCTCGCGACATCACGCTCGCCGCTCAGTGCGATGATGGCCTGTTGATAGGAACGGTACAGATCTCCATGTGCCTCCTGGCCATGCAGAAGACGCACGAGCAACTCATTGAGATAGAGCCCACTGAACAGTCGAGGGCCCTGCAGACTCATGGCCGCATGACTGCTCTCGACGGCGGAGAGCGTTTTCAGCTCATGTCGGCCGACCAAGGTGATGAGCAGCGGGTGAAAGGGTTGCAACAAGGCGCGAGTGCGCGACCCGGCCCGGCGAGCGCCCCGAGCAACGGCGCGCAGGCGACCAAAGTCCAGCGAGAAGAAATCGACGAGCAGGCTGCTGTTCTGATAAGGCCGGGCATGCAGGACCCAGGCGGGCTGCAGTTCGATCCTGGCACTCATCCCGCACTCTCCGTCTCAGTCGATGTGATAACCAAGGCTTTGCAAGGCACGTTCGTCATCGGCCCAGCCGCTCTTGACCTTGACCCATAGATTCAGCATGACCTTGGCATCGAAGGCTTTCTCCATGTCGACGCGCGCAGCACTGCCGATGAGTTTCATGCGACTGCCGCGGGTACCGATGATGATCTGCTTCTGGCTTTCCTTGTCCACCAGGATCAGTGCGTGGATATGCACGATGCCGTCCTGGATGGTGTATTTCTCGATCTCGACCGTGACTTCATACGGCAGTTCGTCCCCCAGTTGACGCGTGATCTTCTCGCGAATGATTTCGGCCGCCAGAAAGCGGGAACTGCGATCGGTCACCTGATCGACCGGATACAGGAAAGGCCCCTCGGGAAGATATTTCGCCACGCATTTCTCGACCGCCTCCAGGTTGTAGCTGGAGAGCGCCGACAAGGGAATGATCTCGGCGAACTCGCGGATCTTTGTCATCCGTTCAATATGGGGAAGCAGCTTCTGCGGATTGTCCAGCAGATCGCACTTGTTGATCAGCAGCAGCACAGGCACCTGCACTTTCTCCAAGGCCTGCAGCACCAGTTCGTCCTCTTCGTTGAAGACGAGACGCTCCACGACGAAGAGGACCAGATCGACACCTTCAAGCGTGCTCGTCGCCGTCTGATTCATCACCCGATTGATGGCCTTCTTCTGCGACTTGTGAATGCCTGGCGTGTCGACATAGACGTACTGCAAGGCGCCCACGGTCTTGATGCCCAGAATGCGATGCCGTGTGGTCTGCGGCTTGCGCGAGGTGATGCTGATCTTCTGCTCCAGAAGATGATTGAGCAGCGTGGACTTGCCCACATTGGGCCGTCCGACGATGGCGATGAAGCCACATCGCTCTTGTACTCCCGTTTCTTCCTGCATGGTCATGTCGATCCACTCCTGCCGCAGTTCATGAAGTCAGCGCCTGCAGGACACGGCCTGCAGCCTGCTGTTCCGCCAGGCGGCGGCTGCGTCCGCTCCCGGACATCCCCTGCGGGGTCAATGCGGTGCGACACTGCACCACGAAATTCTGCTGATGATCGGTGCCTTCCACGGCCACCACTTCGTACTCAGGCACAGGCAATGAACGCGCCTGCAACAGCTCCTGCAATGCCGTCTTGGCGTCCTTGTGCAGCTCTTGCTCAGGCCAGGTCAGAAACTCCCGGTCGAACAGCTTCAGGGCGCAGACACGGCACTCGTCCATCCCGCCGTCCAGATAGATGGCTCCGAGCAGTGCTTCCATGGCATCTGCCAGGATGGACACCCGCTGGCGCCCACCAGACTTCAATTCACCAGGCCCGAGGATCAACAGCTCGCCGATTCGCAATCGCTGGGCCATTTCCGCCAGCGTCTGCTGATTGACCAGTCGCGCGCGCATGCGGCTGAGCTCCCCCTCGGGCGCCTCCGGAAATCGTGTCGACAGTTCCTCGGCCATCAGGAACCCGATGATCGCATCTCCCAGGAATTCGAGACGCTCGTTGTTGAGTCTGCCCGCAGAGCGATGCGTCAAGGCAAGCTGCGCGAGAGTCGCATCCTTGAAGCGGTAGGCAAGCGCCTGTTCGAGTTGCGCGAGAGAAGCTGTCATTCAGTCGATTCGATCGTCAAAGCTGATGATGACATCGATGTTGCCGACGAGGGGAACCCGACGTTCGTAGTCAATGACCAGCACGGGACTGGCGTTCTCACGCTGCAGCGTGATGCTGTTGAGGTTGAAATCGCGCACATTGTTGACCCGCAGAGCACTGGCTATCTCCTCACGCACTTCTGCCTGGGTGAGACTGGCGGCACGCCCACTGGCGATCAGATCCTCGACTGCCCCTTTGACGAAATTGTGATCCAGATACACCGGCACAATCTTCAGTCCGAAGGTCAGACCGCCGACCAGCACGATCAGCAGCAGCAAATGGCCGAATCTGGAGATACCACGCTGAGAGCGTGGCAGTGAGAAATTGCAACTTGTCATGGCACTCTCCTGAAAAGGGGCAGACCCGACGCCTTGTGGCTCGTCCCTGCGCGGCTGCCCATTATAGGCAGCAGCCATGAGCGAACCGCGACTCAGTGCGCGTTTCAGAGAATCAGTCCATTGCGACGGAACGTGGGAAGCGTCCAGCCCGGCTCCTTGTGCATCCAGACGGCAAACGCCTTGCCGACGATGTTGCTTTCCGGCACCGCACCCCAGACGCGGCTGTCCGCACTGTTGTCCCGGTTGTCGCCCATCATGAAATAATGCCCTTCCGGCACGACCCACACGGTACGTCCGCCATCTCGCGAAGGCGCATTCATGATCTGGGTTTCATGCTCCACTTCACCAAGGGTTTCAGTCAGCAGGATGCCGCTTTGCATCATGCCATTGGGCATCTCGATCTCGACCTGATCAATGGGCTGTGACTGAACGCGCTCGTCGTTGATGTACAGCACCTTGTCTTCATAGCGAATGGTATCGCCCGGCAGTCCCACCACGCGCTTGATGAAGTAACGACTGTCGTGGGGCGGGATGAAGACCATCACCTCACCACGTTTGGGTTCGTTGATGTCGACGATCTTGGTGCCTACCACCGGCAAACGCAGACCATAGGTGTACTTGTTGACGAGGATGAAGTCACCGACTTCCAGTGTCGGGATCATCGATCCGGAAGGGATCTGGAAAGGCTCCACCAGAAAGGAGCGCAACACCAGGACGATCAGCAGCACGGGGAAAAACGACTTGGCGTACTCGACAACGATGGGCTCCTGCTCAGCCACGGCGATGGCCTGGGCCAGCGCTTCGTTCGGTGGCTGCTGCACCGCCTTGAGTCTGGCGACCGCCTGACGTCGAGGCTCGGCGTTGACCAGCCGGTCGAACAAGGCCACGGCACCTGTCAGAACCACCAGCACAAGCAGCACCAGGGAGAAATCGATATCCATCAGCTATCCACCTTGAGCACCGCCAGGAAGGCTTCCTGCGGCACTTCGATATTGCCTACCTGCTTCATGCGCTTCTTGCCTGCCTTCTGTTTCTCCAGCAGCTTCTTCTTGCGCGTCACGTCGCCGCCGTAGCACTTGGCCGTGACGTTCTTGCGCAGCGCCTTGACCGTCTGCCGTGCAATGATCTGCCCGCCGATCGCGGCCTGAATGGCCACATCATA
>JALREE010000324.1 GCA_023256835.1 Pseudomonadales bacterium
AACGTGGTCGAGGACATGCTGCGCGAAAGCGACAGCAACGGTATCAGCGATTTCAACGAAGCCTTGCTCGGCATCGACACGGTCGGCGTCGCCAGTGCCGACAAATGGACCGAGCCCTCCCTGATCGACGTGATGGCGCTCTACACGCCAGGTGCCGACGCGCTCTACGGCGGCGGCGCGCAGACCCGCATCAACCAGCTCATCGCCATGGCCAATCAGATCTATGCAGACAGCGGCGTGGCCATCACCCTGCGGCCGGTCTACATGGCCCCGGTCGCCTACAGCGAGACGGCGGACATGGACACGGCCCTGAGTGCCCTCACCAGCCGTCAGGACCCGGCCTTCGCCGCCGTGGACAGCCTGCGCGAACGTTACGGCGCCGATCTGGTGATGCTGTTCCGCCCCTAGGGGGCGGAAGTCGATCGCTGCGGCCTCGCCAACCTGGGGGGCTTTCGCACCCAGGGCGACTTCACCTCGTCCAACGAGCGGCAGTTCGCGTTCTCCACCATTGCCATCGACTGTCCGGTGAGCTCCGTCGTGGCGCATGAACTGGGCCACAACATGGGCCTGACCCACTCCCACCGAGAGGATGGTCACGGTGGCACCTTCGATTTCGCCACCGGTCACGGAGTCGATGCACTCTTCAGCACGGTCATGGCCTTCCCGGCCGCCTTCAACACCAGCGTGCGGATCGCGCGCTTCTCCAGCCCGCTGCGAGACTGTCTCGGCGTGCCTTGCGGGGTGGCGGCCGGCGGCGTGCAGCCTCCGGCTGACGCGACGCGAGCGCTCGATGTCGTGCGGCACCAGATCGCGCGTTACTACGCACAGCGCGTGCCACTGCTGCCGGACAAGCCCCTGGCCACGCTGAGCGGGGCAGCCACCAATGCCCGCATCGCCCTGGCGGCGAGCGTGAACAAGGGGCTCGACCATGTCTCCGTCGTGACCCCCACTGACAGTGTGGACATCACGCTGAGCCCGAGCGTCGATTCCCGTCACAGCGGTCAGGCCGGCTCGGCCTACGTGCAGATTGCCAATGCGGCCCGACTCGGGGCGGATTTCGTCGGCCGTCGCCTGCAGATCTACATCGCCTACAGCGTGCCCAGCCAGGGCGAGGTGGTCTACACCGTCGAGCCTCTGGCGCTGGACATCAGCCGCTGAGCGGCAGCCCAAGTCTCTCTGCTATACTGCCGCCGGCCTCGCTACAGCCGCGTGGCCCAACTCCCACTTCCTTCACAGAGCACACCATGGTGGCATTCAAGCGCATAGGACTGATCGGTCGGGCAGGGCACCCTGGGGTGGTCGACACCTTGAGCCTGCTGCACAAGGTGCTCGTGTCCCGGGGCTTGCAGGTTCTCTGTGACGAGCACAGTGCCGCGGAGCTCAGTGGTGCGACTCCCATGCTGGTGCCGCGTGCCGAGCTCGGTGCTCAGTGCGATCTGGTGATCGTGGTGGGGGGCGATGGCAGCATGCTGCGCGTGGCCCAGTGGCTGGTGGCACACAATGTGCCTGTGCTCGGCGTGAACCGGGGTCGTCTGGGCTTTCTCACCGACATTCTGCCGGAGGAGATCGAGACCCGGCTCACCGATGTGCTGGCGGGTCGCTACACCGAGGAATCACGCTTCCTGATCGAATGCGAGGTGCGTCGCCACGGGCGTGTGCTGCACGCCGGCAGCGCGCTGAACGATGTGGTGCTGCACCCCGGCACCGCGGCTCGCATGCTCGAGTTCGAACTTTTCATCAACGAGCAGTTCGTCAACAGCCAGCAGTCGGACGGGCTGATCGTCGCCACGCCGACGGGCTCCACGGCCTATGCCTTGTCGGCCGGGGGGCCCATCATGCACCCCAGTCTCAATGCCCTGGTGCTGGTGCCCATGTATCCCCACACCCTGGGCAGTCGTCCGCTGGTGATCGATGCCGACAGCAGCATTCGCGTCGTGGTGGGCAAGCAGCGCTCCATCGTGCCCCAGGTCAGTTGTGATGGGGCTACCGGCTTTCCTGTCGAGCCCGGTGACGAATTCATCGTGCGCAAGAAGCAGGGAGCCCTGCGCCTGATCCACCCGCAGGATCACAATTATTACGAGACCTGTCGCAGCAAGCTGGGCTGGGGCAGCCGTCTGGTGCGCGCCGATGATTAGGGCCGCCGTGCTGGATGCCGGCACCGATCTGCGGCCGCTGCTGGAGGCGCTGGCCCGTCAGGGGCTGCGTTTTCGCGTCAACGAGGAGTCCGGTGCCCAGGTGATCTGGGTGGCCAGCGAAGCCGAGGCGGAGCTGGTCACAGCCCTGCTCGCGCAGTGGCAGAGCCTGCGGGCGCAGGGTCTGCTGACCGATACCGCGGCACCCTCCGCGCCCGGGCTCGGCCATTATTTCCCCCTGCAGCACTACCTGCGTGACTTGTTGCGTGCGTTCTTCCGCGCGCCCGTGACGGTGCTGGTGCTGCTCGCCACACTGGTGGTGGCGATCATCAGCGATCTGGGCATGGATCTGAACGGGGTCCAGCGCCTGTTCTACCCTGGCTTCTACCCGGGCCCCGGAGTGGGTTCCGCCTCGGCGCCGCGTCTGCTGGCCCAGATCGACAGCCTGGAGGCGCTGCTGCGCACACTCTCACCCGCGCTGCTGCATTTCGGCGCGCTGCACCTGGTGTTCAACAGCCTGTGGTTGTGGCACTTCGGCCGCATGATCGAAGCGGCGCAGAGCAGTCTGATGTATCTGCTGCTGTTGTGTTTTCTCGCGTTTGTCTCCAATACCGTGCAGTACCTGTGGAGTCTGTCGGTGAATTTCGGCGGTCTCTCGGGCGTGGTCTACGGCCTTCTGGGCTACATCTGGATGTGGCAGCTGATGGCGCCACGCGCCGGTCTGCAGCTGCCGCCCGCGATGATCGGCTTCCTGCTGCTGGCCCTGGTGTTGATGGAAGTGCTGGCGTCGGCCTGGATCGCCACCGCCGCGCACGCGGGTGGTCTGTTCGCGGGCATGGTCGCAGGCTTGCTCGGTGCCGGCCTGCAACGTATTCGACGCGCCTGAGCGGCGCCCCACTCAGAGGAACCCCTCATGTCCGACACTCCCGATTCCCTGCAGGCACTGCTCGACAGCATCACCCCGCAGATTCACGAGGCGCTCAAGAGTGCCGTGGAAACCGGCCGCTGGGCCAATGGCGAGCGGCTGACACCGCAGCAGCTGGAACACAGTCTGCAGGCCATCATCGCCTGGGAGGCGCATCACCTGCCCGAGGAGCAGCGCGTGGGCTACATCGACACCAGCGGCCTGCAGAAGTCCCACTGTGACGAGCCCGGTCACACGCATGGGGCAGGTGACAGCTGTGCCAGCGAGCCCCGCCCGCTGCTGTGGACCGAGCAGGACAATCCCACGCGCCATTGAGTGACAAGGAGTATCCGTTGAACACCGTCGCCCGCGGCATCGCCCGCAAGATGAAGACCCGCCTCGGCAAGCCCGTGGACTATGCCCTGCCGCTGGGCGACACGCTGGTGCCCCTGAACCCGCTGCTGGGCAGTCATGTCCAGCTGCACTTCAGTGGCCAGATCAACTGCGTGCACTGCGGCCGCAACACCAGCAAGAGCTTCAACCAGGGCTATTGCTACCCGTGCTTCCAGAAGCTGGCCCAGTGTGACTCCTGCATCATCCACCCGGAGAAATGCCACTACGACCTGGGTACCTGTCGTGAACCGGCCTGGGGCGAGGAATTCTGCATGCAGGATCACATCGTCTACCTGGCGAATTCCTCGGGCGTCAAGGTGGGCATCACCCGCGCCACCCAGGTGCCCACGCGCTGGATCGATCAGGGCGCGGTGCAGGCCCTGGCCATCATCCGGGTGCGCAGCCGCCTGCAGTCCGGCGCGCTGGAAGTGCTGTTCAAGCAGCACGTGGCGGACAAGACCAACTGGCGCGACATGCTCAAGGGGGCCGATCATCTGACTGATCTGCATGTCGAGCGCGAGCGTCTTCTGAGTGCCTGTCGTCGCGATATCGACGAGCTGGTTCAGCGCTATGGCTTTCATGCCATCAGCGTGCTCACCGGCATCGAACCGGTGCTGATCGACTACCCGATCCTGGCCTATCCGGAAAAGATCCATTCGTTCAATTTCGATACCGATGCGCTGGTGGAGGGCACTCTGCTGGGCATCAAGGGCCAGTATCTGATCTTCGATACCGGCGTGATCAACCTGCGCCGCTTTGGGGGCTACAACCTGGCGCTGCACCATTGACCAGACAAGGACACGAGCATGCGTGATGCACAACCGAAAACCATCTATCTGAAGGACTACGAGGCCCCGGCCTACCTGATCGACACCACTGAGCTGCGGGTCGAGCTGGGCGAGGAGTCCACGCGGGTCCTGGCGCGCCTGCAGCTGCGGCCCAATCCGCTGCATGCCGGCCACGTGCCGGGGCCGCTGGTGCTGGACGGCCAGGACATGGTGCTGCAGTCTCTCGCCATCGACGGCCGTGCGCTCGACAGTACGCAGTATCGCGCGGACGCCGAGAGCCTCAGCATCCTTGCGCCGCCGCAGCAGAGCTTCGTTCTGGAATGCGTGACCCGCATCAAGCCGCAGGAGAACACCAGCCTGGAAGGGCTGTACAAGTCGAAGACCATGTTCTGCACGCAGTGCGAAGCCGAGGGCTTTCGCAAGATCACCTATTACCTCGACCGGCCCGATGTCATGGCCACCTTCACCACCACCGTGGTGGCGGACAAGTCACGCTATCCGGTGCTGCTCTCCAACGGCAATCCGGTGGCGCGCGGCGAGGAGCCCGATGGCACACACTGGGTGACCTGGCAGGATCCGTTCCGCAAGCCCTGCTATCTGTTCGCGCTGGTGGCCGGCAATCTGGAATGCGTGGAGGATCACTTCACCACGGCGTCCGGCCGCCAGGTGACGCTGCGCATCTTCGTGGAGGCCAAGGACGTGGACAAATGCGACCACGCCATGCTCTCGCTGAAGAATGCCATGCGCTGGGACGAAGACGTGTTCGGCCGTGAATACGATCTGGACATCTTCATGATCGT
>JALREE010000334.1 GCA_023256835.1 Pseudomonadales bacterium
GCGTGCATGAGATGGGAGTGATACCAGTTCGTCGTGGCCCCTTGCAGCACGGTGAACTCCGGGCTCCAGGTGCTGCCCGGATGGATCACCTGTGCGGGGCCGCCATCGCAGACGGCCGGCACCAGAAACCCGTGCCAGTGCATGCTGGTGTCTTCCGGCAGGGCGTTGTGCACGTTCATGCGCACCTTCTCGCCGTCGCGCATGCGGATGGTCGGCCCCAGGTAGTCGCCGTTGATGCCCCAGGTGGGGGTGCTCAGACCGGGCAGAAACTGCGAGACGCCTTCCTGCAGGCGCAGATCATAGTGGCGCACGCCATCCACCACGCTGCCTTCCAGCAGCGGGGGGATCGTCAGAGTGTTGGGGAATCGTTCCTCCTGCTGGGCGAAGACGCGCCAGGGCAGGGCGATGCCGGTGCTCAGGGCGGCAGTGCCCAGCAACAGGGATTTGAGTGTGTCGCGACGGTTCCACATGGCGAGCTTGCTCTCAGCGATGTCTGTGGCGTACCACGCGCTGCTTCTCGATGGCCCACTCGCGGTCCTTCTCAACATTGCGCTTGTCGTGATCCTGCTTGCCCTTGGCGAGTGCCACCTGGCATTTGATGAGGTGGCCCTTCCAGTAGATGCTGGTGCAGACGGCGGTGTAGCCCTTCTGCTGGATCTTGGCGAACAGTCGGGCGAGTTCCTTCTTGTTGAGCAGCAGCTTGCGCGAGCGGTCCGGTTCGCACACCACATGGGTGCTGGCTGTGTTGAGTGGCGTGATGTTGCAGCCCAGCAGCCAGGCTTCGCCGTCTTTCACGATGACGTAGCTGTCGGTGAGCTGCACTTTCTTTTCGCGCATGCTCTTGACTTCCCAGCCGAGCAGGACCATGCCCGCCTCGAACGACTCTTCGATGAAGTAATCGTGCAGCGCGCGCTTGTTGCGGCAGATGTTGGTGTCGACTGCCTTGGATTTGCTGGGTTTGGCCATGGGGCGGCATTATAACCACAAGCCGGGGCGGCAGGCTCCTACAAGCGCAGTGAAGCTGCTAGAATTGGCCGCAGTTTGCGGTGTGGTCCAACAAGTCTCTGACAATCAAGGATTTTTCATGTCCATCGAACGCGGGCAATTCAGTTCCAGGCTTGGTTTCATCCTGTCCGCAGCCGGCTCGGCGATCGGACTGGGCAACTTGATAGCCTTCCCCGTGCTGGCGTCGAAGAACGGCGGAGCGGTATTCCTGGTGGTCTATCTGCTCTGCGTGACACTGGTCTGCATGCCTGTGCTCATGGCCGAGGTGGCGCTGGGGCGGCACACACAGCGCAATCCCGTCGGGGCCTTCTCGGCGCTCGCGCATCATGCGCCGATATGGCGCATGGCGGGCAAACTGGCCATCCTGACCCCATTCATGATCGCGGTGTTCTACACCATCGTGACAGTCTGGGTGATCACCTACCTGTTCCGCGCGCTGACCGGCGACCTCGACGTCCTCGCGCAGCCGGACGAGTTCAACCGGGCCATCAATTCGCCCTTTTTGTTTGTCTACCTTGCCGTTCTGCAGGTCGTCGTTTTCGGCGTCCTGCTCAGTGGCGTGAAGAATGGCATCGAACGCCAGGCACGCATCCTGATGCCCGGACTGTTCCTGATGCTGATAGGCCTGATTGCGTTTGTGCTGTCCCTGGACAACGCCAGTGCGGGCCTGCGCTATTACCTGGTGCCCGACTTCAGTCAACTGGACAGCGGTGTGGTGAACGCGGCGCTCAATCAGGCCTTCTTCTCGCTCTCGCTCGGCATGGGCATCATGATCACCTATGGTTCCTATTTCTCGCGCAACGACAGCATTCCCGCCTCCAGCCGCCTGGTGTCCGTGATGGATACTTCGGCCGCGTTTCTGGCCGGTCTGCTGATTCTGCCCGCCATCTTTTCCTTCAACCCGCAGACCAATCCGGAGGACTTGTCGACGAGCAGCATCGGCATGATCTTCAGCTACCTGCCGCAGATTTTTCTCTCGATGCAGGACAGCGTGGGGTATGTCGGCGCGAGCGTGGTCGCCACTGTGTTCTTCGCCCTGGTGCTCTTCGCGGCGTTCTCCTCGCTGGTCTCGATTCTGGAGATCCCGATTTCCTACATGATCGACGAGTGGGGGTTCTCGCGACGCAAGGCTGTTCTGCTGCAGGCCGGGCTGGTCACCTTTTTCGCCCTTTTCGCCGCCATGTCCTTCGGCATATCCCCGTTCCTCACCGATTTCATTCCCTACGGAGGCATGCAGAAGTCCTTCTTTGACCTGCTCGCAGACACGTTCTCGGAAGTCATTCTGCCGTTCGTGGGTTTCCTGGTCTGCATGGTCGTCGCGCTGCGCTGGCGCCGCGCCGAATTCTCGGCGGAACTCGCCATAGGGGACCCGCACTTCCGGGGCTCGCTCATGGAGCGTTACGTGAATTTTTCCCTGCGCACGTTCGTTCCCGTCATCCTGCTGTTGGTGTTTCTCAACTCGGCGTCGCAGAAATACTTCACCTTCGACCTGTTGAGCCTGTTATGACCCGCATCGATCGCAGCGCGCTGGTGATGCATTCGGCGCAGCAGATGTATGCCCTGGTGGATGACATCGAGCACTACCCCGCCTTCATGCAGGGCTGTCAGGCCGCGCGCGTCGTCAGCAGGACAGACGACGAAGTGGTGGGTGAACTGACCCTGGGCAAAGCCGGTCTGCGTTACTCGTTCACCACGCGCAATCGCCTGACACCCGGGCAGCAGATGCAGATGGAACTGGTGGAAGGGCCGTTCCGCACATTCCGGGCGTCCTGGCACTTTCAGCCGCTGGCCGAGAACGCCTGCAAGGTCAGCCTGAGCATGGAATTCGATTTCGCCGGGGGGCTGGTGGGCATGGCGCTGGAGTCACTGTTCAATCATTCGGCCAACACGCTGGTGGACGCCCTGGTCGAGCGCGCAGACAAGCTCTATGGA
>JALREE010000057.1 GCA_023256835.1 Pseudomonadales bacterium
GCAGCACGGCTATGGCCGCCTGCTGCAGGCACTGGTCGCTGCTGGTCGCTGCGCCCGCCTGGAAACGGGATCACTAAACGTCTGGGTGGCCGCAGAGCGCCTGCCGCTGCTGCGCGCGCTTTACCCGCAGGCCGTATGCACGCCGTCGCTGTCTCTTCCCGAGTCTCTGCAGGCCGAGGCCTGGGACGACGACACCGCCCTGCGCGAGGTGCTGCGTCGTCGGCTGGAAGGCATGGGGCCAGTGAGTCAGGAGCAGCTGGTGACGTTGCTGGGCCTGCGCCCGGTGCTGGTCGAAGTCGCGCTGCTGGGGCTGGAGACCGAGGGCTTCGCCTTCCGCGGTCAGTTCTCGGCGCAGGGCGATGGCTCGACGCAATGGTGCGAGCGCCGTCTGCTGCAGCGCATCCATCGCTACACCATCGACGCCCACCGCCAGAGCATCAAGCCCGTGTCGCTGCAGAGCTACATGCGCTTTCTCTTTGATCTGCATGAAGTGCGGGTGCAGCGCCTGCCCGCGCGTCCGGTGCTGGTACCGGCCAGCGCCGACGGTCAGGGGCTGCTGCAGCGCACGCTGGCGCGGCTGGACGGGCTGAGTGCCCCCGCGACGCTGTGGGAATCCGACATCCTGCCGGCGCGCATCAGTGCCTACGACCCGGCCTGGCTGGATGTGCTGTGCATCAGCGGCCGAGTGATGTGGGGGCGTCTGCTGCGCCCGAGCGTGAAACCGGCGGCGGCCGAAGGGGCACGCCGTGCCGCGCCGGTGAAGGGCACGCCGATCACGCTGCTGCAGCGACAGAATCAGGATCTGTGGCAGGCGCTGGCGAGTGCCGCCGGTCCGGGCGGCGAGGCGCTGGAGCCCGCACTCAGCCCGCTGGCCGCCCGCATCGAACAGGACATTCGCCAGCACGGGGCGAGCTTCTTCGATCAGATCGCCCGGCGCACCCAACTGCTGCGCAGTCAGCTGGAACAGGGACTGGCCGAACTGGTCAGTGCCGGCCGGCTCAGCAGCGACAGTTTCACCGGCTTGCGCGCCTTGTTGACTCCGGATTCGCGCAAGCCCAGTGCCCATGGCGGCGGGCGGCGCCGCGCGGCCTTTGGCGTCGAGGATGCCGGTCGCTGGTCCCTGCTGCAGGAAGACGTGGCGCTGCCGCCGGCCGGGCAGGATGACTGTCCGCTGGACGACGAGCAGCTGGATCGCCTCGTCATGATCTACCTGGCGCGCTGGGGGGTGCTGTTCAAGCGGGCGCTGGAGCGCGAGACGGGAGCGCCCTCCTGGCGTCTGCTGCTGCGCCGCCTGCGCACCCTGGAGCTGCAAGGCACGGTGCGGGGTGGACGCTTCATCGCCGGCATCAGTGGCGAGCAGTTCGCGCTGGCCGAGACGGTGAACACGCTGCGCCAGTTCGGGCGCAATCAGGATGCCCCTGAACGCAGCACCGAATATGTCAGCCTGGCGGCGGCTGACCCGCTGAACCTGCTGGCGATCCTGCTGCCCGACACGCGCCTGCCCCGTCTGCCGCGCAATCGCATCCTTTATCGCGACGGCCTGCCGCTGGCGGTGCTCGAAGGCAGCGAGGTGCGGTTTCTG
>JALREE010000105.1 GCA_023256835.1 Pseudomonadales bacterium
CGCACGCGGCCGTGGCCGTCGGCGACTGGTTGAGATTCATTCCCTTAAGTGAGATAGTCGGTCCCGTGTGAAGGAGCAGGAACCCATACAAGTCCCGTCATCCACCCTCTTGCGCAACCCAGTGCCCGCCGGCGCACTGGCACTGGTCATGCTGCTGGCGCTCAATGCGTGTCAGCCCGTGCAGGCGCCGCGCGTGGTGGAAGCCCCGGCACCGGAACCCATTGTCGAGGACACTTCGGCTGCTGACATCGCGGCTGCCGAAGCGGCCTTCGAGGCCCAGCTGCGTTATCAGCGCCAGATCGCCGATCTCAATTACGAGGGCATCAAGGCCCTCAATGCCAATCGCCTGCTGACGCCCCCGGAAAGCAGCGCCCACGCCTATTTTTCCCGCGTGCTCGCCATCGAGCCGGACAACGCGGCTGCCCTGCGGGGTATTCAGGACATCGTCGCGAAGTACCTTCAGCTGGCGCAACAGGCCAGCACTCAGGGGCTGTACGACAACGCGAAGTCCTATCTGCGCCGCGCCGAGGAAGTGGACCGCAATCACGCGGGCATTGCCCCGGCCTGGGCTGCGCTGGAAGCGGCGATGAAATCCTCGGACGTGATTCACAGCCTCGATGCACGCGACTTGGCCAACCGTTCCGAAACCCTGACGGCGCAGCTCGCCAGCATCGCCGTGCAGGCGCGCGAATCCGGCGCCTTCTTCCTCATCACAGCGCCCAATGATGCCCAGGCGCGCTGGATCTACGCCCAGATGCAGGCGGCGGTGGAAGGCCATCGGCTGCGTGGCAACATTGAACTCGGGGAATCCCCCACCATCCGCCTGATCATGCCGTCCGATGACGCCTGACGCGTCCGCGAGGTCTGTCCATGTTGCTTGATCGCCTCAAGTCGCGTCTGCCGTCACCGGCCGCGTGGCATTCCCTTGGCTTGATTGGCAAGGCCGCGGCCGCGCTGCTGGGCATCTGGTTGCTGGTGATCCTGGTGCTCGGCGTGTACTGGAACGCCGAGCCTGAACCCTTTTCCGTGCAGGACGCCACCACGCAGAAGCTGGCAGGTGCCAGGCCGGTGGCCGGTGCCGCAACGGCGGCGAGCCTCATCATGGCGGCCGAAACCCTGCTCGACAAACCGGGCGGGTTTCTCAGCAATGATGTGGCGCCTCCTGGTGTGCTGATGGACAATATCCCCAACTGGGAGTTCGGGGTGCTGGTTCAGGTGCGCGATCTCGCGCGTGCCTTCCGCGAGAATTTCAGTCGCTCCCAGTCGCAGTCCACGGAAGATGAAGATCTCGTGATCGTGGAACCCCAGTTCAATTTCTCGAATGACAGCTGGCTGTTCCCGCCGTCCGAGGGTGAGTACCGGCGCGCGATTGCCGCGATGGAATCCTATGTGCAACGCATCGCCGACAGCGATATCGAGGACGCGCAGTTCTATGCCCGGGCCGACAATCTGGCGCGCTGGCTGGTCAATGTCGAGTCGCGACTCGGCAGTCTGTCGCAGCGCCTCAGTGCCAGTGTCGGGCAATTGCAGATGAACACCGACACGGCCGGTGAACCTGCTGCCGTGCAGTCCACGCAAGTGCCCGGTCAGCGTGTCGTGCGCACGCCCTGGCTGCAGATCGACGATGTGTTCTATGAAGCACGTGGTGCGACGTGGGCACTGCTGCATTTCCTGCAGGCTGTGGAGGTGGACTTCGAGAGCGTGCTGCGCGACAAGAACGCACTGGTGAGTGTCCGCCAGATCATTCGTGAACTCGAGGCCAGTCAGCGCACCGTGTTCAGTCCGGTCATCCTCAATGGCGGCGGCTTCGGTCTGTTCGCGAATCATTCGCTGGTGATGGCCAATTACGTCTCGCGGGCCAATGCGGCCATCATTGATCTGCGCGAGCTGCTGCAGCAGGGCTGATCGGCACACGCGCAAATTCTTCATTAGGTGACGATCGCGGCCTGTGTTACAGTGCCACCCGAGCTTTGGCTGAACAGCCAAAGGCGTCATCGTTAATTGCAAGGTCCTCCCGGCACACTGCCGCGAAAGTCCCCTCTCTGAGTGTCAATTACTGCATGCCGCACTGTGTGTATCGCACAATCCATGGCAACGCTGTTCCGCGGTCGAGATTCCTGCACCTTCCCTGAAGGCTGCCTGCCCTTGCGCCGCCCCCGGCTGTCTTATTTTTCGTTCGCAGGCTACACCGCCCGAGTGGCCGTGTTGTGCGCCGAACATCAAGGTGCCTGATGGCACTTTCAGGAGTTCTATGAGTTTCGCAAACCTCGGGCTGTCCGACCTGCTGTTGAAAGCCCTGCACGATCAATCCTATACCGAGCCCACGCCCATCCAGGCCCAGGCCATTCCCGCAATCCTGCAGGGCCACGATGTGATGGCCTCCGCGCAGACCGGCACCGGCAAGACCGCAGGCTTCACCCTGCCGCTGCTGCAGAAGCTGGCCTTGCAGCCACGCGCCGGCGGCAATCACATCCGAGCCCTGGTGCTGACCCCGACGCGGGAACTCGCCGCTCAGGTGCATGACAGCATCGAGACCTATGGCAAGTATCTGTCGCTGCGTTCCGCCGTCGTGTTCGGTGGCGTGAAGATCAATCCGCAGATGCTCAAGCTGCGCGGCGGCGTGGAAATCCTGGTGGCCACACCGGGCCGTCTGCTCGATCTGTTCCAGCAGAATGCCGTGAAGTTCGATCAAGTAAACACACTGATTCTCGATGAGGCCGACCGCATGCTCGACATGGGTTTCATCAATGACATTCGCAAGATTCTGGCGCGGCTGCCGAAGCAGCGGCAGAACCTGCTGTTCTCTGCCACGTTCTCGCCCGAGATCCAGGAACTGGCGCGCGGCCTGCTGAACGAGCCGGTCCAGGTGAGTGTGGCGCCCTTGAATACCGCCACCGAACTCGTGGAGCAGAGCCTCTACATCGTCGACAAGGGGCGCAAGACGGAGCTGCTCAAGCACCTCATCAAGACCCAGGACTGGTATCAGGCGTTGGTGTTCAGCCGCACCAAGCACGGCGCCAACAAGCTCGTGAAACAGCTGGAGGACGACGGCATTCACGCGGCGGCCATTCATGGCAACAAGAGCCAGGCGCATCGCACGAAGGTGCTGGAGAGCTTTAAGGAAGGCAGGTTGCAGATTCTGGTGGCGACGGACATCGCCGCGCGTGGCATCGACATCGATCAGCTGCCCCAGGTGGTCAACTACGACTTGCCGAATGTGCCCGAGGACTACGTGCATCGCATCGGCCGCACGGGTCGCGCCGGCGCTGCCGGTCGCGCGATCTCGCTGGTGTGCGGGGAAGAGAACAAGATGCTGCGCGACATCGAGCGCCTGCTCAAGCGCGCGATTCCGCGAGTGGAGCTGGAAGGCTTCAAGTCGACCGAGGACTTCGAACGTGCGGCACCCATGAAGGCGCCTGGTCGCAGCGAGGCCTCACGACGCGCTCAGGGGAATTCCCAGGGCGGCAATCGTGAGCGCAGCGGGCAGGGCGGTCAACGCCCGCGCGGCAATTCCAATGCTCAGTCCGGGCAGCAGGGGCAGTCGCGCGGTCAGGGGGAGCAGCGTGCCCAGGGGCAGCGTTCCGGGCAGTCGGCCCCGCGTTCGGCCCAGCCGGCGCGACCGGGCTCTTCCGAGCGCCAGGGCCAGTCTGCACGTCACGGCCAGCCCGGACGTCCCGCGCAGCCGCGTCGCCCGAACGGCAACTCCGCAGCCAGCGCGCCGCGCTCCTCCACGGGAACCACGCTGCTGTTCCGCTCCTGAGGGAAAAGATCGCGGCGGGTGCCCAGGTTGTCAGGGTCTGCTCTGACACACCTGGCCCGGCCCATCGGCCACCGTCACGCAGGCCTGCCCCAGCGGGCACAGGGCACCCGGCGCCGAACACGGAATCTCGCAGGTCTTGAACTGCGGGCCCGCAGCGCCCGCGATGCCGTAATAACTCTCGCACGAAAGACCCGTGCCGCATTGTTGAGTCGGACTCGCGCAGCTCTGCCCCTGGCTCATCTGCTGAATGGCGGCGTGCGGTGTCATCTGCTCGATGGCGAATGGAGGCTTGAGTTTCACGGCGAAGAGTTCCTTGCGGTCGATGGTTGCCACGGGCACTTCCAGCGTTTGTGCCGTCTCGTCGTAGACCGCCACACCGCCTTCCGCCTGGTCTATCTCTTCTACCAGAAACAGCGTGCACTGATTCAGGCCGCACTGACCTGTCGTCTCATAGAAGGAACCGGTGATGCGGTGCAGGGTGCTCTTGCCGCTGTGGGCGCTCAGGTCGACGAAGCTGTTGCCGACGTGGAGATTGATCTGCCGGCTGCTGTCCTGCAGCAGATACATGCCGCAGCAGGTGCCGCAGGCCGCCGGGCAGACGGCAGGTTCGAGCTTGCCGGTGAAGCTTACGGGCTCTGCCGCGAGGGCTGCAGCGCTGTGCAGCAGGGTCAGAAGAAGCGCGCTCAAGGCGCGGCGCAGGGAGAGTGGGTTCATGGGGATACTCCTGTGATCGAATTCGCGTGGGAAAATAACCCACGCGCGCAACCACGGCAGTGTCTGTGATCACACCATGAACGTTTCTTGAACAAATCTGTCTGTCCCGAACCGAGGGCGCCTTGTTGCATGAGTCTCGCCCATCGCAGCGCGACCCCCCGTGTTCGCAGGCTCAAGCAGGTGACTCATCCTCCTCCACTTCGAGCAGATCGCCCGGGGTGCAGTCCAAGGCCTGGCAGAGCAGGGCCAGGGTATCGAAGCGCACCCCCTTCACCTTGCCGGTGCGCAGCAGAGACAGATTGGCCTCCGTGATGCCGATCTTCTCTGCCAGTTCACGCGCCTTGACCTTGCGCCGCGCCAGCATGACATCCAGTCTAACCACGATGCGTTTCATATGAAGGCGTCGTTCTCGTCCTTGAGGCCGGCGGCAGCCTGCAGGATGCGTCCTGCCAGGCTGATGAACAGGGCAAAGGCCAGCATGCCGATGAACTCAGGCTCCAGCCGAAGATCGAAGCCACCACGGGCATCAAGCCAGCGGCTCAGTGTGGGCACCACCACCATGGCCGCCAGCATCGCCTGCACGGCCAGATCGCCCGCCCTGGCCACTCGCTGCGGGGCCTCGCGGCCGAAGAACTCGCTCTTCTCGTAATGCTTCAGTGCCCGGCTCAGTTGCTGCACGGCCTCGAACAGCAGGATGGCCGGGAGAGCGCCGAGCAGCAGGACGCTGAGTTCAAGCAATTGCTCGCGCCGGCTGCTGTCGCTCTCCACAAGCAGTTCCCAGAGCGGGCTGCCTACGGTGTGGGCGATGCTGATGGCGATCACCACCAGGGCCGCGATGGCACACAACTGCGCAGTGCCGGCCAGCTGTCTGGCCTTTTCCAGGTCGGTCAGTAGCGTTTGTGTCATAGAGGGGCTCCATAATTTCTGTCCTGTTTTAATAAATTATTTTTTAACGATAATTATCGCAAGGGGGTTTCGGGAAATTATTTTTCTCAGTACGCTCTCTTGCGTGTCATCCGCAAGGTAAACCGATGCCTGCCAGCTGCGTTGAGCACTGCAAGGGAAAGCTGCTCGCGGGCGCGGGCGGTCATGAGCGTCAGCCTGCATGACAGGACTGCACAACAAGCGGAGTGCGCCAAACTGGACAGCTTGAACAAACTCGACAGGTTCCTTGCCGATGTACAGGGCAGGGCGTACCGGATCGCGCAGATCGCCACGAATCATTCGGACGATGCGCTCGATCTGGTGCAGGACGCCATGTTCAAACTGGTCGAAAAATATGCAGACCGAGACGAACAGGAATGGGGCCCCTTGTTCCACAGCATTCTGCAGAGCCGCATCAATGACTGGCATCGGCGCGGCACAGTGCGGCGCCGGGTGATGGGTTGGTTTGCGCGCTCCGAGGAAGACGAGGAAGATCCGCTGGAGCGGGTGGCCGACGAGGCTCAGCGCAGCCCAGAGCAGCATGTGCAAATGAGTGTCAGCATGGAAAAGCTGCAAGAGGCCCTGCAGGCGCTTCCTCTGCGGCAGCAGCAGGTGTTCCTGTTGCGAGTCTGGGAAGGCCTGGACGTCCGTCAGACGGCGCAAGCCATGGCCTGCGCCGAAGGCAGCGTCAAATCCCACTATTCACGCGCCGTCCATACTCTGCGGCAACAACTGGGTGAGCATTGGTGATGGAAGGACAGATCGACTCCGAACTGGTGAGCGGATTGGGCGAAGACGAGCGCTTCGTCCTGCGGGTTGCCGCCGAGTTGGACAACAGTCTGACAAGTCTCAGTGCGACCGAGCGGTCACGCCTGGATGCGGCGCGGCGAGCAAGCCTGCTGCGTGCCGGTCTGGAATCCGTCGCGCAGTCCGCGGAGAATTCGGCCTTCGCCCGGGCGCTCGATGAGAGTGCCGAGCGCATTCCCGAGGAAGTCCGGCAGCGTCTGGATGGCATTCGTGCGCAGGCCATGGCTCGGGCCCGCGCAGATCGTCACAGCGCGGAGGCCGCCGGCACGCGATTCTCCTGGCGTCTGCCGCGTGGGTTTGCTGTCCCGGCAGGCGCCTTTGCCTCCGTGTGTGTACTGGTGACGACGCTGGCGCTTTTCTCCACGTCGGAGGTGCCCGAGGTGTTGCCGGTGGCCCTGTCTGAGGATGGTCTGTTGATCGCGTCCGCAGAGGAACTGGAGCTTTATCAGAATCTGGAATTCTATCAGTGGCTTGCAGACAATGGCCTGCAGAACTGAGGCAAGTCTGCGCGTGCTTGTCCTGATGCTGGGCCTGCTTGGCAGTGCGCTGGCGCCAGCGCAGACCGCGAGCCCGGCACCAGAAGGCCCGGCTGCGCAGCAGCAGGAACAGGAGCAGGGTCCATCGCTCGAATTGCTCGAATTTCTCGGCCAATGGGAAACCGATGATGGCGAGTGGATCGCCCCGCAGGATCTGGCGGATGCAGAGTTCGGGCTGCTGCTGGATGCGTCTCTTGAAATTGAACCTGAAGAAAGTGACTGACATCATGAAAGCGAAAGTGAACAAGCGAGCAGGCAGGCGATGGGCCCCGCGGGCGCTCATGCTGCTGATGGCACTGAGCTGTGCCGGCCTCGTGCAGGCGCAGTCCGGGACTCCCTGGAGCGATCTGTCCCCGGCCGAGCAGCAGTTGCTGCAGCAAGTGCAGCCCCGCTGGGAGTCGCTGAGTCCGCAGCAGCAGGAGCGACTGCGGCGCGGTGCGGCGCGCTGGGAGCAGATGGCTCCGGAGGAGCGCAATCAGGCACGCCAGCAGCAGAACTATTTCCAGCAACTCAGTCCGGATCAGCGCGAGCTGATTCAGCAGCGTTTCCGCCAGTTCAATGATGTGCCGCAGGGGCAGCAGCAGCGTCTGCGTGAGATTCAGCGTCAGTTCCGTGAACTGCCGCAACCCCAGCGCGACGCCTTGCGCCAGCGATTCGAGACCCAGCGTCTGCAGCGCATGGAAAGACCGCAGGGCCAGGTTCAGCGTGCTGAGGCTCTCCAGCGTCCTGAGGTGCTGCAGAACCGTCCTGATCCGCAACTGCAGCGTCCATCGCTGCAGGACATTCCTCGCAGCCAGCCGCCCCGCCTCGAGCGCCCCAATCCTCAGGGTGGCATTCCCCAGCGTCCGGGACCCGCACGCTGATACCCGCGCGCAGGACCACTGTCCTTGCGTAGCCGCCAAAAAAAGGAGGCCGGAGCGATGTCCGGCCTGAAAGGGGAAACTTGCGGGGGTCAGAGCAGAGGGTCGCGAGCGTCTGCCAGGCAGCCACGAACGATTTCGCGATGTTCCTTGCCGGCCTGAATATTGCTGCGCAGTTCCTCCGCGCTCAGTTGACCGTCGGCATTGGCGTCGATGCGGGCGAACTGCTCGCTGGCCCGGGTCTCGTGGTGGGCATAGAACTCATCCTTGCTGATGGCACCGTCTGCATTGGCATCCGTCGCGCTGAAAGGATCTTCTTCCAGATCCGGGTTACCGCCGTTCTCCGCGATGCAGGCACGGAACTCGGCGATGTCGATGGCCGGGTTGAGGGCACGGTGACGCGGCCCGGTATCGGTGCCGCTCAGCAGGCCATCGCCGTCCGTGTCACGATGCTCGAACTGACGCACGGCCTGTTCGGAGCGCTCGGCAAGGAACTCGGCCAGACTGACCAGGCCATCATCATTGGTATCTGCCCGGCGAATGACATGGCCGGGGGACTGTCGTGGAGGGGCATGGCGCTTGTCGCGCATCTCGCCACGCGGGCCCTGGACGCCATCGCCACGAACGGGGCGGTCCTGGGGCTGGGCAAGGACGTCGACGCTCAGCATGCTGCTGGCGACGACAAGTGACAGGGCAAGCAGTTTTCTCTTGGACATCTTGGACTCCTCTGACTGGTAGTGGCGCCACGCAACGGAGGTTCCGTGGCTTTGCACTGTCCTCAACGAGACAAGCGCGCAACGGTTTACGCAGCGCAGAAATTAGCGGAAAATCAGGCGTGATTCAGTATGGCTAGGGCTGACGTTAAATGAACTCAGCTGTTTTCAGCTTTAGGTAGAAATTATTTTGCTTTAAGGAAGAACACCCCGGGGCGCTGTGCTCGAATTGCCCTCGTAAACGCTGGCTGGTCAGGCCGGAAACAAGAAAAACTCGATTTACAAC
Source organism: Pseudomonadales bacterium (assembly GCA_023256835.1). GTDB lineage: Bacteria > Pseudomonadota > Gammaproteobacteria > Pseudomonadales > Pseudohongiellaceae > UBA5078. The sequence goes on from JALREE010000105.1 coordinate 8,601, forward strand.
TTAGACGAAGGAGGTGCCTCGTGCGCGTTCAACCCGAACTGGTACGGCTCAAGACCCAAATTGCAACGAGTATCAAGAGTGTGTCTGCCCTGGCGGCAAGCATGTCGCTGGCAGCATTCCTGCTCCCGGCCGCTGCCAGCGCCCAGGCCCAGGAAGGCGTGACCTTCCACAAGGACATCGTTCCCATTCTGCAGCGCAGCTGCCAGACCTGCCACCGTCCGGAAGGCGTGGCGCCGATGTCCCTGGTGACCTACGAAGAGACAGCGCCGTTCGCCGGCCTGATCGAGTATAAGACCGGCCTGCGTGACCGCGCCGGTGCCATGCCCCCATACTACTTGGAGAAGGACATCGGCATTCAGGATTACAAGGACGACCCCTCCCTGACTGATGAAGAGATCGCCGCCATTTCCGCCTGGGCCCGCTCTGGCGCCCCGGAAGGCAATCCCGCAGACGCCCCGCCCGCGCTGGTGTTCCAGGAAGGCGCCGTGTGGACCGCCGGTGAACCCGACCTGATCGTGCGCACTGAAGACGTCACCGTGCTGGGTGGCGCTCCCGACTGGTGGGGCGATATCCCCCGCGTGGCCATTCCCATTGAAGAGGACCGTTATGTCTCCTCCGTGGAAATCATCGAAGTGAATGACGTTGACACCAGTGGCGCCGCCGGCACCGTGGGTGGTCGCAACATTTTCCACCACATGATCTGGAGCACCCAGGTTCTGGACGAGAACCTCAACGCAGTGGAAGGCGAGCCTGCCGTGAACTGGCCCGTGCACGAGATCGCTCGCAACCCCGACATCTTCGATCCGGACAGCGGTCGTCTGCTGAAGAAGGGTTCCTACGTGGTCTCCGACTCCGTGCACCTGCACTCCACTGGCGTGGACACCACCGGTCACCTGCTGATCGGCTTCCGTTTCCACCCCGTCGGCT
>JALREE010000110.1 GCA_023256835.1 Pseudomonadales bacterium
AGACCTGGCTTTCCTGCGAGGAAGTGGAGCGCGGCCTGGTGTGGGAGTGCGATCCGTTCGGCGAGAAGGCCGGGGAAGCGCGCCCGGCGCTGGGCCGGTTCAAGCACGAGGCGGTGGCCGTCGACCCGGTGCATGGCCACCTGTACCTGACCGAGGACGAGCCCGAGGGCTGCCTCTACCGTTTCATCCCCGCCAATGGTCTGCCCGATCTGAGCGCCGGCACCCTGCAGGTGGCACAGCTCACAGCCTCCGCCGGCAAGCGCCAGGTGGTGTGGCATGACGTGCCGGACGCGTCAGCCGCCACCGTCCCCACCCGCGAGCAGGTGGAAGGCGCGGCGAAATTCAGCGGCGGCGAGGGCATCGCCTGGGCCGACGGCCTCGTGTACTTCACCACCAAGGGCGACAACCGCGTGTGGCGCCTGGACACGCGCAGCCAGCAGATCGACGTGCTCTACGACTTCATGAGCGCCACGACGCCCCAGTTGCAGGGCGTGGACAACGTCACCATCACCGCCGCCGGCGACGTGCTGGTGGCCGAGGATGGCGGCGACATGCAGATCGTGTTGCTGGGCCCTGACGGCCTGGTGCTGCCCGTGGTGCAGGTGACCGGTCAGCCGAAATCCGAGATTTGCGGACCGGCCTTCGACCCGGCCTTCCAGCGGCTCTATTTCTCGTCGCAGACGGGGCCCAACGACAAGCCCGAGGGCGGCCTCATCTACGAGATCAGTTTCCACCAACCATAAGAAAACCTCCCACAGTCAAAAAGGTACCCCTATGAATCATTTCAGAAATCTGCTGCTGGGCGCGACGGTGCTCGGCGTGAGTGCCGGCGCGCAGGCGCAGTCCGGCAGCGAAGAGATCAACGAGATCACCGTGAGCGTACGACGCCCCATGGCCGAGAGCGTGGCCGCTGCCCTGGAAGTGCAGCGCAACTCCGACTCGCTGGTGAGCGTGCTGTCGGCCGATGCCATCGGTAATCTGCCCGACCAGAACATCGCCTTCGCGGTGGGACGTCTGCCGGGCGTGGGCATCGAGCGCGATCAGGGCCAGGCCCGTTACGTGAACCTGCGTGCCGCCCCGAACTACTGGACCACACTGTCCTTCGATGGTCTGAGCATCGTCAGCCCCGAAGGCCGCGCCTCGCGCTTCGACAACATCCCCTCGGCCATCGCCAAGCAGATCATTGTGCAGAAGGCCATCGTGCCCTCCATGGCAGGCAATACCGTGGCCGGCAATGTGGACATCATCACCCGCACCGGCTTTGACAATCCCAGTCAGAAGATCACCGGCAAGGTGGGCGTAGGCCGCGTGGACCTCGGGGGCGGCGACGAGCTGGACACCGCACTGACCTATTCCAATGTGCTGATGGATGGTCGCCTGGGTGTGCTGGCCCAGGGCTCCTACTACGAGCGCGAGATGGCCACGGACAACTGGGAGACCGACCCCTATCTGACCAACACCACGGCGCCGACCAAGCGCTTCGCCCGCGAGCACGAGAACAAGCACTACCGCCTGACGCGCGAGAACTACTCGGCCTCGCTGCGCTTCGACTACCGCCCGGATGACAACAACACCGTGTTTGCCAGCTCCATCTACACGATGTTCCATGACGACGAGCTGCGCGACAATTTCATCGTGCGTCTCGATCAGGGCACCGATGCCGCCGGCGCCAGCTATACCAGCGCAGGCTACATCAATGCCAACAACCCGGTGACCGGCACCGTCTACGGCGCGCGCATCAATGCCCGCATCGATTACCGTGACACGGAGGAATGGGCATTCACGAACACCTTCGGCGGCGAGCATGCCCTGGACGGATGGAATGTGTCCTGGCGCGTCAATCGCACCGAGACGGACGATGGCCGCAACACACCCGTGACGGCAGCCTTCCAGAGCCCGTCCAGTTTCGCGCTGCGCCCGACCATCGACTACGATTTCCGTGACGGCGACGAGAACACCATTCGCTTCTTCTCCACCACCGGCACCACCAGTGCCCGAGGCAAGGGGCCGCAGGTCACCAATATCGAGGACTTCCAGTTCCCGATCCAGAGCATCGGCCAGCTGGAAGGCGGCGACAGCACCCTGGCAGACACCTTCAAGCTGGACCTGGATCACGACATGGAGCTCATGGGGCGCCCCACGCTGCTGGAGCTGGGTGGGCTTTACACCGAACGCACCAAGGAATCCGAAGAGACGCTGTACCAGCGCAACTTCAGCGGCACCGGCATCCCGACCTGGGCCACCTTCGCCAGTGATCAGCGTTACCTCGGCGGCCAGGACCTGAACTACCGCTTCCGCTACACCAATGCGTCCTTCACGCGCAATTACATGGACGAGCAGATCCGCTCCGGTGCCGCGACGCTGCAGGACACCCGCGGCAACTACTGGAAGGTGACGGAAGAGATCACGGCGCTCTACGCCATGGCCACCACCGACTTCGACTGGGGCAATCTGGTGTACGGCGCCCGTGTGGAGCAGATCGACAACACCGGGCAGGCCTATGTGAGCTTCCCCGCCGTCGGCACCACGGCCGCCCAGACCAGTCTGGTGAAGGTGAGCCGGGGCGATACCATGGTCTACCCGAGTGCCCACCTGAACTGGAATGTCAGCGAGACGCTGAAGGCGCGCTTCGGGGTGACCACCTCCGCCTCGCGTCCGGACTTCGACGATCTGCGCCCGAACTTCAGCATCAATGACGCGACCCAGACCATCTCCGGCGGCAACCCCGATGCGAAGCCGGAAGAGCAGACCGGCCTGGATGCCTATCTGGAGTGGTACATGGCGTCAGGTGACTTCGTCTCGGCCGGCGTGTTCTACAAGAGCCTGCAGGACGTGCTGGTGAATCAGGCCAATGTGTTCGGTCTCGACACCCTGGACGTGGCCGGCATCGACCGCTCCGGCTACACGCAGACCGCCATCGGCAATGCCGGGGAAGGCCATCTGCAGGGCATCGAGTTCGCCTACGTGGCCACTGCCGAGCGTCTGGCGCGCAGCATGGGCCTGCCGGAGTGGATGGAAGGCTTTGGCGTGAACCTGTCGGCCACCTTCTCCGAGTCGGAAGTGGATCTGGCGGCCGTCAATGGCGTGCCCGGTCGCAGCGTCAATCTGCCGGGCACTTCCGACGAGGTCTACAACGTGCAGGCCACCTACGAGAAGTACGGCCTGACCGTGCGTCTGGCCTATCAGTACCGCACGCCCTGGGGCCAGTCCATCGGCGATTACCGTGTCATCAACGGCGGCCTTTACCCGAGCGGCAACGGCGACATCTTCTGGGATGCCGATGATGAACTGGACTTCTCGGTGCGCTATCAGGTGAACGAGGCGCTGGAGGTGTTCTTCGATGCCGTGAACCTCACGGACACCGAAGCCCGTCGCTACGGCGATGACACGCACTTCCCCATCGAGGTGGAACGCTTCGGCCCCCGCTACATCGGCGGTCTGCGCTTCAACTTCTGATCTGTCCGACGTGCCCCGGCGTAAGCCGGGGCATGACTTCTTCACGCGCCTTCAAGGGCAACAAGCAATCCCTGCCCAGCAAACCCTGCGCCCGCTGTGGTCGCCCCATGAGCTGGCGCAAGGCCTGGGCACGCTGCTGGGATGAGGTGCGCTATTGCTCCGAGCGCTGCCGGCGCACCGCCTCGCCATTGCAGGCCCCAGGGCCTTGGCCCACCGGAGCAGGACGCCCATGAAGCCTGTGCGCCATCTCGTGCTGATCCTGGGCGATCAGCTCGACGCCAATGCCTCGGCGCTGCAGGGCTTCGACCCGCAGCAGGACCTGGTGTGGATGGCCGAAGTGGCCGAGGAATCCACCCATGTCTGGTCCTCGAAACAACGCACCACCGTCTTTCTCAGTGCCATGCGGCACTTCGCGCAGCAGCTGCGCGAACGCGGCCTGCCGCTGCACTACACCGTGCTCGACGATCCGGCCAACACCGGCACGCTGGCCGGCGAACTGAGCCGCAGCCTGCAGCAGCATCAGCCTGCCGCGCTGCTCATGACCGCCCCCGGCGACTGGCGCGTGCTGC
>JALREE010000115.1 GCA_023256835.1 Pseudomonadales bacterium
GGGCTACTGGGCCAATACATCGACGATTCCGAACGACGTGGTTATCCAGGTCGACGTTTACGCCGGTCAGTAATCAACCAAGACAATCGTCTAGTAGGTCAGTTCGATGACAAGCAAATTCGTTTCAAATCTGCGCAGGGCTGCTCTCGGCCTGGTATGTGCCGTCACGCTGGTGTCCTGTGACCGTCTGTTGACTCCTGACTTCAACACCGAAGTCAGCGAGTTGCGCGGAGGTGCCTACGTGCTGGATAAGTCCCACGCGGCGCTGATCTTCAAGATCAATCACCTCGGCTTCTCGACCTTCATCGGTCGCTTCACGAATTTTGATGCGTCTCTGGATTTCGATCCCGAGAACATTCAGAACTCCCAGCTGGAAGTGATTGTCGACATGAAGAGTCTGGACGTGAACCTCCCCGAGTTCGGGGCGGAGCTCATGGGCCCGAACTGGCTTGATGCGGAACAGTTCCCGCAGGCCATTTACAGAACTACGTCGTTCATCGGTCAGACCGACAATAACTTCCAGTTTCAGGGCGACCTGACTTTCCACGGTGTGACTGCCCCGGTAGTGCTGAACGTGACCTTCAATGGTGGCGGTCGCAACTTCCTGACCCGCAGCTACACGCTTGGTTTCGAAGCCAGCGCACAGTTCAAGCGTTCTGACTTCGGTGCCGATCGCTTCACCAATTTCGGTGTAGGCGATGACATCGAGCTGGAAATTCACGTCGAGTTCATGGAAGGCGAAGCTGCTGCCGCACCGGCTGCTGACTGATTCCTTTCGACCGGTTCGTTCCGGGCAACAAAAAAGCCACCGGAGTTTGCGCTCTCGGTGGCTTTTTTTGCCTGCGCGGCAGACTCTTCCCCTACTGGTTGTAGACCAGGGTGAAGTTCACCACGATGTTCGGGTTGATGGAGGTCAGGTTGGCGATCTCGCGCAGCTGCTCCACTTCCTCTGCCAGGCCGAAGCTCGCCGCGCCCACGATGAGCGGACGCACAGTGCTGACCTGCAGGCTGTTGGACGCCAGCTTCACTACCTTCAGTTCGGCAGTCATGTCCTGGCTGATGCCATGCAGGCTGACGTTTGCCGTGTAGGTGCCGGTCATGCTGTCTCCCACCGCCAGTGCATTCAGCGCGGCAGCATCGACTGTGACGCTGACAGTAGCCTGGGCATGCTGAGCCACCTGGAACACGATGTCGCGCATGCGCTCATTGCGAATGTCGATCCCGGTATCCACGCTGGCCAGATTGATGGCGAGGCTGGCTGCACCTGCGTCGCTGATGGCGCCGCTCAGGCCAGTGAAGGTGTTCACTTCCGAGACGGCGGATGCCTTGCTGGTCACGTAATGGAATGAAGAAGCGGCGCCATCCAATTCCCACGCCGCCTGGGCGCTCATGGCGCCAGTCAGCAGAGTGGCTGCTGTGATGGCCTTGAAAATTGAAGCTGTCGTCTTGTGCATGTCGGTTTCCTCGTAGTGGCTTGGCGCCACATGCAGTGTTTGGCTGAGGTGGCGCTGCTGATGAAAGCAGTCAGTGGGTAGCAATTGCGAGTGGCAGTATACCGGCCCGGACAGGTTTATCCACCCGCGAGACTGCCTGCACGCCGAGCGCCGCTGCGTTCTGCTGACAGCGGGTTTACTCGGTGTACTGATAGTTCCCGGTCAGCAGACCGGTGGCCAGGATATGTCCTTGCATGGCGTCGAGCAGCGTCTGCTTGTTGTGCCCGTCTGGCAGGTTCAGCTCGTAGTCCAGCGCATAGATGCGAAAATTGTAGGTATGCACCTTGCCGTCGGCTGGCGGGCGCGGACCGAAGTAGCCTGTCCTCCGCGTGCCGTTCGCGCCGTTGATCATGCCTTCAAGGCCGGGATGGCTGACGATGGCATCCGTGGAGAGTCCTTCCGGGAGACCGCTCGCCGTGACCGGGATATTGTAGGCCACCCAGTGGACGAAGGCGGGCATGCCAAACACCGGGTCATCCAGGATCAGGGCGAGTTGTCGTGTGCCCTCGGGCAGATTGCGCCAGCTCAGATCGGGCGACACATTCTCGCCATAGGCGGTGTAGCGCAGTGGCATGTCTTCGTTGTGGCCGAAGGCCTGACTGCTGAGCAGGATGGTTTCCGGGGCATCGGTGATCTGGGCGCCGGCCCGGATTCCGGGAATGAGTACCAGCAGCAGGCAGAATACGAGGCGGACATTCTTCATTGTTGTTCTCCGACAGGGTTGCAGTCCGGCGGTAGTATCGCCGTTTCGTCGTGCCAGCTCCAGCCGCTGGTCGGCAGGGATGTTTCCTTTTGCCGGATTGCTGGTAAGGTAGCAAAGCGTTGCAAGATCATCGCTTCACAAGCGCGGCAGCAAGACCGCGAGGACACTTACGCATGAACAAGAACAACAAGAACGACATCTCCACCGACGCCATGGCCGGCGCCGGACTCTCACGCAGAAGCCTGCTCAAGGGCGCTGGTCTGACTGGAGCCGCGCTCATCGCAGGCGGCAGCCCTGCTGCGCTTGCACAGGCACCGGCCCCCGCGGCAACTTCTCTTCGGATTGCGCTGACAGAAGCCTTCGAGACGCTCACCGCTGCCGAGAGCGCAGCGCTGGATGCCTTCGCGTCGCGCCTCATTCCCAGTGACGATGGCACGCCAGGCGCGCATGAGGCTCGCGCGGTGCACTTCATTGACCGTGGCCTGACCGGGCCCATGGCCGCTTCGCGCGAGCAGTATGCCGTGGGCTTGGCCGGCCTGGACGACTGCGCCAGGCAACGCGCTGGCGTTCCCTTCGCACAGCTGCCGGCGGTGGACCAGGATGCCATCATCGATGCCATGACGCGCAACGCCATTCCCGAGTTCCCCATGCTGAATGCGGCGTTCTTCAATACCGTGCGCACCCACACCATCGAGGGAACCTTCAGCGATCCCTACTACGGAGGCAATCGCGACTTCGTCGGCTGGGCGCTGCTCGGCTACCCCGGCGTGCGCATCGCCTCCAGCGTGGAAGAAGTCCAGCTGGGCAGTGCGCTGGCCCCCAGTCGGCAGTCGGCCTACGACATGCCCGCTCATACCAAGGACCCCGTAGGTCCGGAAGCCGCCGGAGGTGCCAGCCATGGCCACTGAAATGCCACGTACCGATGTTGTCGTGATAGGGCTGGGCGCGGTGGGAGGCGTCGCCGTGTTGCCTCTGGTCACTGCCGGTCTGAATGTGGTCGGCCTGGAGGCGGGCGGCTGGATGAGCTCGCGCGACTTTGCACCGGACGAGATCCGCAACAATATCCGCGATTGGCCGCAGGCAGTGCCCAAGGCCAAGAGCGAGATTCCCACCACCCGCGCCAACCTCAATTTCGAGGCCGTGCAGGGCGGCGGGCACCCGATGATGAACGGCGTGGGCGGCACCTCGCTGCACTACTGGGCCCAGAGCTGGCGCCTGAACCCCTGGGACTTCAAGACGGTCAGCGAGACCACCCGCCGCTACGGTGCGCACCGCATTCCACAGGATTCCACTGTGGAGGACTGGCCGTTCGGCTACGAGGAACTGGAGCCTTACTACGACCGTGTCGAGTACGCGCTGGGCGTATCGGGCAATGCCGGCAATATCCAGGGAAAGCTGCAGCCTGGCGGGAATCCCTTCGAAGGGCCGCGAACGCGTGCCTACCCGATGCCGGGCCTGCGCAGTTCACCCTTCACCGACATGATGGGCGAGGCGGCGCGCGGTCTGGGCTGGCAGCCGTTCCAGGGCCCCGCGGCCATCAACTCCGAAGTCTATGGCGACCGTCCGGGGTGCTTCTATCACGGCTTCTGCGACCGCGGTGGCTGTCATGTCGCGGCGAAGAGTTCGACTGCGGTGACGACGATTCCCGAGGCCTTGAAGACGGGGCGACTGCAGGTGCGCACGCACGCGCGGGTGCTGCGCATCGTCAACAACGCGGATGGCCGTTTAACGGGTGTTGAGTATCTCACCGGCAACCAGGTCATGTTCCAGCCCGCCGATGCCGTGCTGCTGGCCAGCCATACCTACGAGAACACCCGGTTGCTGCTGCTGTCCCGCTCGCGCGAATTCCCTGCCGGGCTGGCCAACAACAGTGGACAAGTGGGGCAGCATTACCTGAGTCACCATCAGGGGGCGCCCGTGATTGCGCTGTTCCCGCGCAATCTGAACAACTGGTACGGGCTGCCAGCGCAGGGCGTCGCCATCGACGAGTGGGCCGATGACAATTTCGATCACGGCGATCTCGACTTCATTGGTGGCGGCAATCTGTGGGTCCACACCGATCGCAAGCCCATTTCCGCAGCCAAGATGTCCACCTTCGATCTGGTACCGAACTGGGGCGCGCAGTGGAAGGCGTTCATTCGCGAGAATGCGGACCGTACCAATGCCTCGTATGTCCAGAAGACCACCCTGCCTTACCGGGGCAACTACCTGGACCTCGATCCGCTGGTGAAGGACAAGCTGGGCTTCCCCGTGATCCGCATCACCGCCGAGTTCCGCGACAACGAGAAGCGCATTGCCGCTTTCACCCAGGACAAGATGGAGCAGTGGTACCGGGCGGCCGGCGCCGTGCAGATCATCCGCACGCCTCTGGGCACGGGCATGGGCACGTCGACCCATGCCTACGGTGGCACGCGCATGGGCGACAATCCGGCGACCAATGTGACGGACCGTTTCGGTTTCGCGCACGAAGTGCCGAATCTGGGCATCCTGGGCGCGTCGGTCATGGGGACGAGCGGGGCACGCAATCCGACGCTCACGGCACAGGCGCTGGCATGGCGCACGGCGGAGCATCTGGCCACCAACTGGAACAGCATCGCGGGCTGAGTTTTCCGCGTCGCAATGAAAAAGGGGTCAGAGGCACGAAACTTTCGTGTCTCTGACCCCTTTTCAGTTCAAGGCTTACTTCTTCTCGCGCAGTGCGGCCTGGGCGGCGGCAAGGCGGGCGATGGGCACGCGGGGCGGTGAGCAGCTCACATAGTGCAGGCCGAGGCGATGGCAGAACTCGATGGAGTCCGGGTCGCCGGCATGTTCGCCGCAGATGCCCAGCTTGAGATCCGGTCGTGACTTGCGGCCATTTTCCACGGCGAACTGCATCAGCTTGCCCACGCCTGTCTGATCCAGACTGGCGAAGGGATTCTTGTTGTAGATTTCCTTGCGCTGATACTCGTCGTAGAACAAGCCCATGTCATCGCGGGACAGGCCCAGTGTGGTCTGCGTCAGATCGTTGGTGCCGAAGCTGAAGAACTGGGCCTGCACGGCGATTTCTTCGGCCGTGATGGCGGCGCGTGGGACTTCCACCATCGTGCCCACGAGGTAGTCGATCTCGATGCCGTTCTTGGTCATGACTTCCTTGGCCACGCGATGCACGATGGCCAGCTGGTCGGCCAGCTCCTGCTTGAAGCCGACCAGCGGGATCATGATTTCCGGATTCACCGGCACTGGATTCTTTGCCGTCATGACGGAAGCAGCCGCCTCGAACACGGCGCGCACCTGCATCTCGGTGATTTCCGGGTAAAGGATGCCGAGACGGCAGCCGCGGCAACCCAGCATCGGGTTCTCTTCATGCAGGGCCTTGATGCGCTCTATCACGAACTCCAGCGGCAGGCCGAGCTTGTCAGCCAGCTGACGACGCACGGCGTCGTCCTGCGGCAGGAACTCGTGCAGGGGCGGGTCGA
>JALREE010000204.1 GCA_023256835.1 Pseudomonadales bacterium
CCTGCACAGTCAGGAGACCGGGGCGCGACCCCATTCTTGCGCGCCCATTCCTCGGGCGTGTAGGCGTGCAGAGCCAGGGCGTGCACCCCGTCGCGAAGCTGCTGTTCCAGCAATTGATAGAGGCGCTGATGGCGCTTCACCGGGCCCAATCCCTCGAAGTCAGGGGAGACCGCCGTGACCTTGAAATGGGTCTCGGTACCCGGGCCGGCATGCTTGTGGCTCTCGTTCAGGATGTCCAGATGGGACAGCGGCAGGGCTGCGCGCAGGCTTGCTTCAATGCTTTCTTGTACCGTCATGGTGATCTTTTCTCTTTCAGTTGCAGGCGCCCAGGGCGACGAATGCAAGTGAGTGTCAGGCCCGGGCCGCTCAATTTCAAGTCACCCAGCCGTGGCACGGGCCGCAACGGGGGCGCATCGGCCGCCTGTCGATGCTAGAATCCGCGCACTTTTTCTCCAGCAGCAGGCACGACAGCGACATGGCAATCTCGTGGTACCCCGGGCACATGCACAAGGCCAACAAGGAAATGGCCGCCCTCATCAAGGACATCGATGTGGTGATCGAAGTGCTGGACGCGCGCATGCCCCAGGCCAGCTCCAACCCCCTTCTGCAGTCCATGCGCCAGGGCAAGCCCTGCCTGCGCATCCTGAACAAGGCCGATCTCGCCAACCCGCACATCACCCGTGAATGGCTGGAGCACTTCAACCGCGAGCCGCTGAGCTTCGCGGCCAGCAGCTCCAAGGACAAGCGCATCGAAACGGCAGACGTGCTGTATCTGTGCGGTCGGCTGCTGCGCAAGGTCAATGCGGGCAAGCCGGCGCCGGCGGTCAACCCGACCGAAAGCGCCGATGTCGCCGCCCTGCGCGCGTGGAAGCAGGAGCACAAGAAGCATCAGATATTGATTGTCGGCATCCCCAACGTGGGCAAGTCGTCCATCTTGAACCAGCTGATCGGCAAGAAGGTGGCGCGTACCGGCAACGAGCCGGCCATCACCAAGGGCCAGCAGCGCGTGCGCCTGAATGACCACTGGTATCTGGTGGACACTCCCGGCGTGCTGTGGCCGAAGCTGGAGGATCAGGCAGCCGCCTATCGACTGGCACTCTCCGGTGCCATCCGCAACACGGCCATGGAATTCACCGATGTCGCCCTGTTCAGCGCGCAGATGCTGCTGGACCAGTTTCCCCAGCGTCTGCGCGAGCGCTACGGCATGGACACCCTGCCCGCCACCGGCGAGTTGTTCCTGAAGGAGCTGGCCGAGCGCCGTGCCTGCGTGCGCAAGGACGGCGAGATCGACTGGCACAAGGTGGCAGAGCTGTTGATTCACGATTACCGCGCCGGCCGCTTCGGCCCCATGAGCCTGGAGCGCCCGCCCCAGTCGCCGGCAGCAGAACCCGCTGCAAACCCGGCCGAGGCTGGCTGATCGCGTTTCTCAAGCCCCAACCTATCGGCTACCATACCGCCCTTGTCAAACGCCACACGGAACACCCCGAACCCCATGCCGAAATCCTTCCTGTTTGCCCATGGTCAGCGCTGGTTGAGTGAAACC
>JALREE010000315.1 GCA_023256835.1 Pseudomonadales bacterium
CGCTTCTGGGACGTCATCGACAAGCATAAAGTCAATATTTTCTACACGGCACCAACGGCCATCCGCGCACTGATGTCCGCAGGCAATGGCCCGGTGGAGTCAACGTCACGCAAGTCACTGCGCCTGCTGGGCTCGGTTGGCGAACCCATCAATCCGGAGGCCTGGCAGTGGTATTACGATGTGGTGGGAGAAGGCCGTTGCCCGATCGTCGACACCTGGTGGCAGACTGAAACCGGCGCCATCATGATCACTCCGCTGCCTGGCGTCACCGATCTGAAGCCTGGCTCGGCCACACTGCCCTTCTTTGGCGTGCGTGCGGCACTTCTCGATGCCGACGGCCATGAGCTGAAAGGGCCGGCCACAGGAAATCTGGTGCTCTGCAGCAGCTGGCCCAGCCAGATCCGCACAGTGTTCGGCGATCATCAACGCTGCATCGACACCTACTTCAAGGCCTATCCCGGCTACTACTTCACCGGCGACAGTGCACGCCGCGACGCCGACGGCTACTACTGGGTCACCGGCCGGGTGGATGACGTGATCAATGTCTCCGGGCATCGCCTGGGTACCGCGGAGATCGAGAGTGCCCTGGTACTGCACCCCAAGGTGGCCGAGGCTGCCGTGGTGGGCTATCCCCACGAGATCAAGGGTCAGGCGATCTATGCCTATGTCACGCTGATGCAAGGCATTCCCGAATCCCCCGAACTGCGCAAGGAACTGCTGGCCTTCGTGGCCGGGGAGATCGGGGCCTTCGCGCGACCGGAGATCATCCAGTTCGCTCCCGGCCTGCCCAAGACCCGTTCCGGCAAGATCATGCGCCGCATCCTGCGCAAGATCGCGGCCAATGAACTCGAGAACATGGGAGACACCACCACTCTGGCGGATCCTGGCGTCGTGGCACAGCTGATCAACAACCGGGCCAATCGTTGATGCATCCGGTCTGCATCATCGCGGCGGGACGCACGGCCATCGGCAGCTTCAACGGTGCACTGGCGGCGCTGAGCGCCGTGGAACTGGGCAGGCAGCTGGTGCAGCAAGTGCTTGCAAGGCATGGCATTGCTGCGGCAATGGTCGACGAACTGATCCTGGGTCACGTGCTCACGGCTGGCTGCGGACAGAACACCGCGCGCCAGGTGGCACTGGGGGCCGGACTGCCCCACACCACGCCGGCATTCACGCTCAACAAGGTCTGTGGCTCCGGCTTGAAGGCCGTGCAGCTGGCGGCCTAGGCCATCGCCCTGGGCGATGCCAGGCTGATCGTCGCAGGCGGCATGGAAAGCATGAGTCAGGCCGCCCATGTGTTGCCCGGCTCAAGGCGCGGCATGAAGATGGGACACTGGGAACTGGTGGACACCATGCTGCAGGACGGCCTGCAGGATGCCTTCGGCAATGGCCACATGGGCATGACCGCAGAGAACCTCGCCACCCGATACGGCATCAGTCGCGCCGAGCAGGATGCCTTCGCCCTGGCTTCGCAGCGCAAGGCGCTCAGCGCTCAGGCGGCGGGGAGTTTCGAGTCGCATATCGTCCCGGTACACATCCCGCAGCGACACGGCGAACCGATCGGTGTCATGGTGGACGAGGGTCCACGGCCGGACACCACGCTCGAGGTGCTCGCCCGCCTGCGGCCAGCATTCACTCCTGCCGGCAGCGTCACCGCCGGCAATTCCTCTGGACTCAACGATGGAGCGGCTGCTCTCGTCCTGTGCAATGAGCAGACCGCTCAATCGCTGCATCTGCCCGTCCTGGCGCGAATCAAGGCCTGTGCCGCGGCAGGCGTCGATCCGGCCATCATGGGCATCGGCCCGGTGCCGGCCACGCGGGCCTGCCTGACCCGAGCCGGGTGGCGGCTGGAAGATCTGGATCTGACGGAAGCCAACGAAGCCTTCGCTGTGCAGGCGCTGGCCGTAGCGCGGGAACTGGACTGGGACATGGATCGCGTCAATGTCAACGGCGGTGCCATTGCGCTGGGCCATCCAATCGGTGCCTCCGGTGCCCGGGTGCTGGTGACCCTGCTGCACGAGATGCTGCGCCGCGACTCTCGCAAAGGGCTGGCGACTCTGTGCATCGGCGGCGGTCAGGGCATCGCCGTGGCGCTCGAGCGTTGATACAGGCCGACAATATCGCGTGAGGGCAGCATCACGATTTCGATCGCGGCGAACCCCATGGCCTCGACAAAGGCCTGCGCGACGCGATTGGAAGGACGCTCATGCACCTGACAGCACACGCGCTCCAGCCCCCTCTCCCGCGCCCACTGCAACGTCTGCTGCAACAGCTCCCTTCCCACGCCCCCGCGCCGGCAAGCGAGCGCCACAATGAGTCGCTCGAGGTAAAGAAAACTGTCAAACCGCATCAGCAACCACTGCTGGGTGAAGTCCGGCTGCGGCTGGCGCGAAGAGATGCCGAGCGCAAAGCCCTGCAGGCTGCGCCCTCGACCTTGTGCGAGCTGCATGTCGCAGAGGCTGAGCCGTTCGGCGAAGTCGCTCGCGCTGCATTGCAGGGGAGTCGGTGCCGCCGCCTGCTGCAGGCGCCACCAGGCGCGAACTGAGGGTGACAACACGTGCGTGTCGGTCATCATGGCTTGAGTGCTTCAACGGCCTGATGCTGGGTCAGGAACACCTGGCCGGAGAGCTTCTGCAGGAAATCCGAGCGTTGCAGGGCATCCATCACCGGCCCCTTGACCTCGGACAGATGCAGCTTGATGCCCAGCTCCTGCAGGCGTTCGTTGATCTCGATGACGGAATCCAGCGCGCTCATGTCCACCTCGTTCACCGCCGTGCACATCAGCACCACATGCTGCAGACGCGGGCGCTCCGCCACCATGGCGTAGAGCATGTCCTCCAGATACCGGGTGTTGGCGAAGTAGAGACTCTCGTCGATGCGCAGCGAGAGAATGTTCTCGTGGGTCTGCACCTGGTGCCTGGCCACATTGCGGAAATGCTCGGTGCCCGGCACTTCACCGACCACGGCCACATGGGGCCTGGAGGTCTTGTACAGGTGCACGACGAGCGAGACCAGAATGCCCGAGGCCACCCCGATCTCGACGCCCGCGAGCAGGGTCAGCACGATGGTCACGGTGACAGCCTGGAAGTCGGCGCGGGAGAAACGCCAGGCCCGCGGCAGTATGGAGAAATCGATGAGCGACCAGACAGCGGCCACGATGGTGGCGGCCAGCGTCGCCTTGGGCAGATGGGCAAGCAAGGGCACAAACAGCAGCGTCGCCACGGCAATCAGCAGCGCCGCGAAGAAGCCGGCTGCGGGCGTCGCGGCGCCGGCATCGAAATTGACCACAGAGCGGGAAAACCCGCCCGCTACCGGGAAGCCCCCGAAGAAACTCGTCGCCATGTTGGCAGCACCCAGGCCGATCAGCTCTTGATCCGGATCGATGCGCTCACGCCGCCGGGCGGCCAGGCCCTGAGCCACCGAGACGGATTCGACGAAACCGATGGTCGCGATCAAGACGGCCGAGCCGGCCAGGGACTGCCACAGCGCAGGCGAGAACGACGGCAGACCGAAAACAGGCAGGCCCGTGGGCACGTCGCCCACCGTGGCAACGCCCTGCGCCCCCAGGTCCAGCCCCCAGGCCGCCAGGGTGGTCAGCACCACGGCCACCACGGGACTCACTCGGGCCGCCATGGACGCCGCCGAGGCGGACAGGCCGGTCTTGACCAGAAGGGGTGCCAGACCCTTGCGGGACCAGAAGAGCCAGAGCAGTGTCAGCGCGGCCATCACGGCGGTAGGCAGATTGGTGTCGGTGACAGTCTCCAGCAAGGACGGCAGCATTTCAGGCAAGGTGTGCCCGTGGGCGCTGATGCCCAGCAGATTCGGCACCTGAGTGAATGCGATCAGGATGGCGGAAGCCGTGATGAAGCCGGTGACCACCGGGTGGGACATGAAATTGGCAACGAAGCCCAGCTTGAACAGCCCGAGCAGGAACAGCAGCGCGCCGACCATGAAGGCCAGGGTCATGGCAGCGACGAGATAGTCCTCCGCACTGAGGCCCAGAGAGCCGAGTGCCGCTGCCGTCATCAATGACATGACGGCCACAGGCCCCACGGAGAGCACACGACTGCTGCCGAACAGGGTGTACACCAGCAGTGGCAGGATGCTGGCGTACAGACCCATTTCCGGCGGCAGCCCGGCCAGCAAGGCATAGGCCAGCGACTGCGGGATCAGCATGATGGAGACGATGACAGCGGCGAGCAGATCCTCGCTCAGGCTGCGGCGGTCATAGCCTCGGATCCATGTCAGCGCCGGCAGCCACTGACGGGCCGCCATTATTTCTGCACGTCCGGTGCCACCAGCCATTCATGCCCCTTGAGCATGCCGATCTACTGGCACGGCATGCTCAAGGGCCATGAATGGATGGTCACACCGGTAGTCGAAAAGTAATGCCGAAGCGTCAGCTGCTGCCGGCGCTGGTATGGGTCAGGCGCTATGATCGCAAAAGTCTGGCGGAAGACCTGCTTGCCGCCGTGATCGTGGCGATCATGCTGATTCCGCAGTCATTGGCCTATGCCTTGCTGGCAGGACTTCCTCCCGAGATGGGGCTCTATGCCAGCATTCTGCCCCTGCTCGTCTATACCCTGTTCGGCAGCAGCCGCGTGCTGTCTGTCGGGCCGGTGGCCGTCATGTCTCTGATGACTGCCGCTGCCCTCGGGTCACTGGCGCTCAGTCCACAGGACTACATCATCGCGGCAATGACCCTCGCGTTCATGGTGGGTGCTCTGCTGCTGCTTCTGGGTCTGTTCAAGCTGGGCTTTGTGGCGAATTTCATGTCGCATCCCGTGGTCACCGGCTTCATCACTGCATCCGCCATTTTGATTGCCTTCACGCAGTTGCCGAATCTGCTGGGTGTCACCGCCCACGGCCACACGCTGCCCGAAATGGTGCCGTCCCTGCTTGGCGCGCTTGGTGATGCCAACCTGCCTACTGCGATACTCGCCGGTCTGACCTTGCTGTGGCTGTTCTGGTCACGCAAGGGCCTGGCGCCTCTGTTGGAGTTGGCCGGGCTCCCGGCTGCCGCGGCGTCCATGGCGGCGCGGGTCAGCCCCGTCGTGGCGGTAGTCCTCACAACACTGGCGGCGTGGGGATGGCAGCTGGATACGCAGGGCGTTGCCACTGTAGGTCATGTGCCTGCGGGCCTCCCGGGCTTCAGCCTGCCCTCATTCTCGCCAGAGCTGTGGCGCACGCTGGCAGGCTCTGCTGCACTGATTGCCACTATCGGGTTTGTGGAGTCGGTGTCAGTCGCACAGGGGCTGGCTGCGCGTCGGCGCGAACGCATAGACCCCGATCAGGAGCTGATCGGACTCGGTGCCGCCAACATGGCTACCAGTTTCTTCGGTGGCTTCCCCGTCGCGGGTGGCTTTTCGCGCTCAGTCGTCAATTTTGATGCCGGAGCTGCCACGCCGGCGGCTGGATTCTTTGCGGCACTGCTCATCGCTGTTGCGACGTTGCTGTTCGTGCCTCTGCTGGTCTATCTACCCAAAGCGACACTGGCGGCCACCATCGTGGCGGCGGTGTGGTCGCTGATAGATTTTTCCATCATGCCCAGGGCATGGCGATACTCCCGCGCTGATTTTCAGGCCGTCACTGTCACCATCGTGCTCACGTTGCTGGCGGGCGTCGAGATTGGCGTGGCTTCGGGCATTCTGGTTTCCTTGATCGTGCATCTGTACAAGACCTCCCGGCCCCATGTTGCGATTGTCGGGGAGCTGCCTGGCACTGAACACTTCCGCAACGTCGCTCGCCATGAGGTGCAGACCCACGACACCATTCTTTCGCTGCGGATCGACGAGAGTCTGTACTTCGCCAATACCCGCTACCTGGAAGACATGATCTACGCGATTCCGCCAAGGCGGGTAGAAATCCACACATACTCAACTTGGCGCCACCGCTATCTATGAAAGCTAAGTGGTTTAAGAACCACACGGCTTACACAATGGCAAAGTACGGAATGTCGATGTGCGT
>JALREE010000092.1 GCA_023256835.1 Pseudomonadales bacterium
CGACGCCGTGGGCCGCGCCAGCACCATGCTGCTGGAGAAGGCACCGCTGATCACCAAGGTGATGTTCCCCGTACAGATCATTCCGGCGGTTGGCACGCTGGTGCCCTACATGGTGCACGGCATTGCGCTGGGGCTGTTCCTGTTCTATCTGGCGTTGCAGGGCTATTTTTCGTTGTTGTGGCTGTGGCTGCCCCTCATCTTCCTGTTCCAGTTCCTGTTCACCATGGGTCTGGTGGCGATTCTTTCGGCGCTGTGCGTGTTCCTGCGTGACGTGCAGCAGATCGTCGCGCTGGCGCTGACCACCTGGTTCTTCCTCACGCCCATCGTGTACCCGGTGTCGATGATTCCGGCGGAATATCAGCCGCTGCTGATTCTCAACCCCATGCACAGCTTCGTGCAGATGTACCGGGAGCTGATCCTGCTGGACAGCTTCTCGATGAGCAGCTTCCTGGTCATCGTGCCAGTGTCCCTTGTCACCTATCTGTTCGGAGGCTGGGTGTTCATGCGCATCCGTCACGCCTTCGGCGACGTGCTGTAAGGAGGACGCGCCATGTACAGCATCGCCGTCGAGAATATTCACAAGGACTACCGCATCTACGAGCGTCCGCAGGACCGACTGATCGAGCTGCTGACGCGCAAGCCACGCCACAATCTGTTCCATGTGCTGCAGGACATCTCGTTCACTGTGCTGGAAGGTCGCAGCCTGGGCATCATTGGCGACAATGGCGCCGGCAAGTCCACGCTCATGAAGCTGCTGGTGGGCACGCTGCAGCCCACCAGCGGCAACATCTCCATCAAGGGCCAGGTGGCCGCGCTGCTGGAGCTGGGCGCCGGCTTCCATCCCGAGTTCACCGGCCGTCGCAACATCTATCTGAACGCGGCGCTGCTGGGCGTGCCCGACGCGAATATCGCCGACATGGAACGCGAGATCATCGAGTTTTCCGAGCTGGGGGACTTCATCGACCGCCCGGTGAAGACCTACTCGTCCGGCATGTATGTGCGCCTGGCGTTCTCCATCGCCACCATGGTGCGGCCCGACGTGCTGGTGATCGACGAAGCGCTGTCAGTAGGCGACATCGCGTTCCAGAAGAAGTGCGTGGAGCGCATGAACGAGTTCCGCAAGCAGAACAAGACCATGATCTTCTGCAGTCACTCCATGTACCACGTGCAGGAGCTGTGCGACACCGCCATCTGGCTCGAGAAGGGCCGCATCCGCGAGATCGGCGAGAGCCATCTCGTTGTGGGCAATTACGAGGCGTACTGCAACAGCCGCTCGGTGGATCATCACGAGCCACTGGACATCAACGAAGTGGAAGATCGCAAGATCAAGGACTGCCGCGTCATCTACACCATGATCCGCAATCTGGACGGCGAGGAAATCGACTCCATCGAACCGCTCACCGACGTCATCATGGAAACGAAAGTCGAGATCCTCGCCGACAACCTGACCTGCAACTTCGGCTTCGCCATCATGCGCAACCTGAGCGAGATCATGTCGGCCTATCTGACCACTGACCTGGACGATGTTCCGAAAGGGCCGTTCAAGAAAGGCGAAATTCTGACCGTGCGCTCGCGCCTGAATGCGGTGTCCATGCGCGTGGGGGAATTCCATGTGCTGGGCGGCGTGGCCGATGCCAGCGGGCTGCTGTGGTACGAGACCAAGCTGAGCAACCTCATCAAGATCAAGTCGAACAAGGGCGTGGGTTCGGTGGTGATGCGCGTGGACTGGAGTGTGGAGCGGGACTGACTTGTTTGAACTGACTTGTTTGAGCTGACTTGTGGGAGCTGACTTGTGGGAGCTGCCTGGCCTGTGGGAGCGGGCCATTCCCGCGAAGAACCCTTCGCCGGCAAGGCCCCCTCCCACA
>JALREE010000109.1 GCA_023256835.1 Pseudomonadales bacterium
TTACCCGTGGTCGCGCTTCCACCTCTCGCACTGATGGAGAACTTTTCGCGCTTGCCGAGGAGACGCTCAAGCACCTTACGTCAGACGAAAGGAAGGCTGTGCTCGCCATCCTCTCTGAGATTGAGGTTGGAGATGAGACCCTGCTTGTGCAGCACGGACTTGAGGCTGTGGAAGATCTCGGCGCCATAGCGCAGGGCCTCGGCAAAGCTGCTCGCCCCCACCGGCTGCACCATGAATTCCTGGATGTCGACGTTGTTGTCGGCGTGCTCGCCGCCGTTGATTATGTTCATCATGGGCACTGGCAGCGACAGGGTGCCGCCGCCATTCAGGGCAGCGATGTGGGCATACAGCGGCAGCTTGCCGCTGATGGCGACGGCCTTGGCGGCAGCCAGTGACACCGCCAGGATGGCGTTGGCCCCCAGGGATGCCTTGTTCGGCGTGCCATCCAGCGCAATCATCGCGCGATCCAGCCCCGCCTGATCCTGCGCATCGCGGCCCTTGAGCAGGTCGCGGATGGCGGTATTGACGTTGTTGACGGCGGTGAGCACGCCCTTGCCCAGATAGCGGGCCGGGTCCTTGTCACGCAGTTCCAGCGCCTCGCGGGAACCGGTGGACGCACCGGACGGCGCACAGGCCGTGCCGATCACGCCGTTGGCCAGGATCACGTCGGCCTCGATGGTGGGATTGCCGCGCGAATCGAGAATCTCCCGCGCCCGAATGTCTGCTATTGCTGTCATGTGTGTCTTCCTGCTGAGTCCAGATGGCTGAAAATCCTGTTGGCATGAATGTCGGCGGGACTGCCCGCCCGGGCACTCACGCGGTGTCTATTTCGGGAAAGCCTTTGACCAGATCGTCGATGGCCTTCATCTGCACGAGAAACTCTTCCAGTCGCTCCAGTGGCAGCGCGCAAGGGCCGTCGCATTTGGCCTGTGCGGGATCGGGATGCGCCTCGAGGAACAGCCCGGCGATACCCTGACTCATGCCGGCACGCGCCAGGGTCGTCACATCGGCGCGACGGCCATCGGCGCTGGCGGCCAGCCCCCCTGGCTTCTGCAGCGAATGCGTGACATCGAACACCAGCGGCACTCCGAAGCGCTTCATCACGGAGAAGCCGAGCATGTCCACCACGAGGTTGTTGTAACCGAAACTGGAGCCGCGCTCGCACAGCATCAGGCGCTGGTTGCCCGCTTCCTCGAACTTGGTAAGGATGTGGCGCATTTCCTGCGGCGCCAGAAACTGCGCCTTCTTGATGTTGATGGCCGCGCCCGTGTACGCCATGGCCGTCACCAGGTCGGTCTGCCGGGACAGGAACGCGGGCAGCTGGAGGATATCGGCCACCTGCGCGGCCGGCGCGGCCTGCCATGGCTCGTGCACATCCGTGATCACCGGCACACCGAACCGGCTCTTGATGTCCGCCAGGATCTGCAGCCCTTTCTCCAGCCCCGGCCCGCGGTAGGAATGGATCGAGGAGCGATTGGCCTTGTCGAACGAGGCCTTGAAGACATAGGGAATGCCAAGCCTGCGCGTGACATCGACGAAATGCGCCGCCACGTCCATGGCCAGCGCGTCGGACTCGAGTACGTTCATGCCGCCCAGCAGCACGAAAGGTGCCGTGTTGGCGAAGCTCACTCCGCCCGCTGTGATCGTCTTCTGCTGGCTGCTGCTCACGCCACTCGTCTCCTTCACTGCGCCTGCGCAGCCTGGTGCGCCAAGGCGGCCTTGATGAACCCGGTGAACAGCGGGTGGCCGTCACGGGGCGTCGAGGTGAACTCCGGGTGGAACTGGCAGCTGACGAACCAGGGGTGATCCGGCACCTCGATGACTTCCACCAGCATGCCGTCCATGGAGCGACCGGCAATCTTGAGACCGGCCTTCTGCAGCAGGTCGAGGTAGGTGTTGTTCACTTCGTAGCGGTGACGGTGACGCTCGGTGATGACGTCCCTGCCATAGCAGGCATGGGCCGTGGAATCCTTCTCCAGACGACAGTCCTGCCCGCCCAGGCGCATGGTGCCGCCCAGATCGGAATTGGCATCGCGCTTCTCCAGACTGCCGTCGGCCGAGGTCCACTCGCTGATCAGGGCGATGACCGGATCCTTGCAGTCGGGCTTGAACTCGGTGCTGTGCGCATCGCTCAGCCCGGCCATATTGCGCGCATATTCAATGACGGCCACCTGCATGCCCAGACAGATGCCGAGGTAGGGAATGCGGTTCTCTCGGGCATACTGCACGGTGCGGATCTTGCCTTCGACACCGCGGATGCCGAAGCCGCCGGGCACGAGGATCGCGTGCTGACCTTCCAGAATCTCGGTGCCATGGACCTTCACGTCGGCCGAATCGATGTACTTTATGTTCACCTTGGTGCGGGTCTGAATGCCCGCATGGGAAATGGCCTCGATCAGCGACTTGTAGGCATCGAGCAGCTCCATGTACTTGCCGACGATGGCAATGTTCACTTCCCGGTCCGGGTTGAGCTTGGCATCCACCACGCGATCCCATTCGCTCATGTCCGCCGGCGGGCAGTCGAGATTGAACTTGCGCAGGACGGTGTCATCCAGCCCGCTGGCTCGCAGCAGCGCCGGCACCCGGTAGATCGTGTTCGTATCAGGCAGCGAGACCACGGCCGGCAGATCGACGTTGGTGAACAGGGCGATCTTGCGGCGGGACGACTCCGGAATCTCGTGGTCGGAACGGCAAATCAGAATGTCCGGTTGAATACCGATGGAGCGCAGCTCCTTGACCGAATGCTGCGTGGGCTTGGTCTTGGTCTCGCCCGCTGTCTCGATATAGGGCACCAGCGTCAGGTGCATGAACAGCGCGCGGTCGGAACCGAGCTCGACCCGCATCTGCCGAACAGCTTCGAGGAAGGGCTGGGACTCGATGTCCCCCACGGTGCCACCGATTTCCACCAAGGCGATGTCTGCCCCATTGGCACCTTCGACGATGCGTCGCTTGATCTCGTCGGTGATGTGCGGAATGACCTGGATGGTGGCGCCGAGATAGTCCCCGCGCCGCTCCTTGCGCAGCACTTCCTCGTACACGCGACCGGTGGTGAAGTTGTTGCGCGAGGTCATCTTCGCGCGAATGAAACGCTCATAGTGACCGAGGTCGAGATCTGTCTCTGCGCCGTCTTCCGTCACGAACACTTCGCCGTGCTGAAAGGGACTCATGGTGCCTGGATCCACATTGATGTAGGGATCCAGTTTGAGCATGGTGACGTTGAGGCCGCGCGCTTCGAGAACCGCTGCGAGAGATGCCGAGGTGATGCCTTTGCCGAGCGAGGAAACCACACCGCCGGTAATGAAGATATATCGCGTCATTAACGCCCCATCCAGAGTTTTTTCAGATCAAAACAGTATTTCAAACAAGCACCTACAGATGGGATTACAGACTACCAGAAGGCCCGGGGCATCACAACGCAAAAATCTGCGGGGCATGGGTTGACAGCGGCGCCGCGCGAAGAATTCAGGCCTGTGGATCCAGATCGGGCGGGATCCAGATCACCTTCCAGCCCATCTCTGCGGGACCCGCCTGCCAGCCCTCACAGACGCCGATGCCGGGCACGCAGACGAGTGTGTCATCGACATGCACCAGCGGGATTCGCTCGCGCAACCACGCGGGGATATCCGCTTCCTGCAGGATCTTCTTGAGCGCCCGCGTGCGTCTGCCGGTCAGACGACAGGTCTCCCCGCCCCGCCGGTAGCGCAGCGTGAGTTGCGCGCCTTCTGGCAGTCGCAGGCCCTTGCCCTCCACCGCAATCGCATACACACAACCGTTCGATGGCAGATGCAGGGTGTCATGGGGGTGCCAGGAGTAGCACGAAGTGGGGGACACGCTCTGCACCACTCTCTGCAGATGCAGACCGCCCTTGTGTCGACGCACCACGACGCTGAGCGTCGCCTCGCGCCAGCGCACTTCCGGATGCGCATCAGGGCCGGCAGTCAGCATGTCATTGACGATATGAGTCAGGACATTCCAGCCAGGATCCGGCGCTCCGGCCTGCTGCAACCAGTACCGCAGGACATTGCGCTGGCGCGCCGGACTCAAGCGCTGCAACGCGATCTGATCGAGCACCGTGGGGCTGGCGGTCTTCACCAGTGCAAGATCGAGCTGCGCCAGCGCCTCGCTCAGTTCATCGGCCTCGCCGGCCAGCAAGGCAGTGCGCCACCAGGACTCGCGATAGGCTGGCCAGCGCTCCGCAAGCAAGGGCAGGACGACGTGGCGCAGATAATTGCGATCGAAACGCAGACTGGCATTGCTCTCATCGTCGATCCAGCGCAACCCGAGCACCGTCGCCCACGACTCCAGTTCCTCGCGGCGCTGCTCAAGCAACGGGCGGAACAACACGCCGCGTCCCAGCGGGCGCATGGCCGGGATGGCTGCCAGACCGCGCGGGCCCGCACCGCGCAGCGTGCGCAGCAGAAAGGTCTCGGCCTCGTCATCCAGGTGATGCGCCATCAGCAGCACCTCCTCACGGCCAAGCAGCGTCTCGAACGCCTCATAACGGCGTTCACGCGCCAGATTCTCGAGACTCGCCCCGGCCTGAGCTCGCACTTGCACTCGCTCCACCTGCAGGGCGACGCCCAGCGCTGCGCAGCGCTCCTCGCAGTGTGCTGCCCAGCTGTCGGCATGGGGGCTGAGCCCGTGATGAATGTGAATGGCGCGCAGTGCCCCTGCCTCACGCTGACGCAAGGCGGCATGGGTGGCGTGCAGAAGGACGGTGGAATCCATTCCGCCACTGAAGGCCACCGCGAAGCGAGTGTCCGGGGGAAACCGGGCCAGCTGTTCGCTCAGTGACTCGACAGTGAAGGACATGGCCTCAGGCGGGGACTCCGTAGCTCATCAGGCGCTGGTAGCGTCGCTCCAGCAGAGTCTCGATGCGCATGGCACTCAGGCGATCCACCTGCTCGATCAGCGCTGTCTTGATGTTGGCCGCCGTGGCGGCGACATCGCGATGGGCACCACCCAGAGGCTCGCGAATCGTGCTGTCGACAATGCCGAGTTCCTCCAGACGGCGCGAGGTCACGCCCATGGCCTCCGCCGCGGCGGAGGCATATTCGGCCGACTTCCACAGAATGGTGGCGCAGCCTTCCGGCGTGATGACCGTGTAGGTGGAGTATTCCAGCATGTTCAGGTGATCGGCGATGCCGATGGCGATGGCCCCGCCAGAATTGGCCTCGCCGGTGACCGTGGCGATCAGCGGCGTTCGCACGGTGGACATCATGGCCATGTTCTCCGCGATGGCCTCGTTGATGCCACGCTCTTCCGAGTCGATGCCGGGGTACGCGCCAGGCGTGTCGATGAAGCTGAGCACCGGCAACTTGAAGCGTTCGGCCATGGCGATGAGTCGTCGAGCCTTGCGATAGCCTTCCGGACGCGGCATGCCGAAATTGTGCCGCACTTTCTCCTTGGTGCCACGCCCCTTCTGGTGACCGATGACCATGACCGGGCGTCCGTCCAGACGGGCCACACCACCGATCAGCGCCAGATCGTCGGCAAACAGGCGATCGCCATGCAGCTCGTCGAAATCCGTGAACAGAAGGCTGATGTAGTCGAGCGTGTAGGGGCGCAGCGGATGACGTGCGACCTGGGATATCTGCCAGGGCGTCAGCGAGGAATAGATCTTCTCAGTGAGCTTCCTGTTCTTGTCCTGCAGTTTCTGGATCTCGTCCGTGATGTTGAGCTTGTTGTCCGCGCCCACCAGTCGCAGTTCATTGATCTTCACTTCCAGATCGGCGATGGGCTGTTCAAAGTCCAGGTAATTCGGATTCATGGCGTAGAGTGTCCCGGTTGTCTTGCTTGGCTTGCGGGCAATGATAGCAAAAGGCCTGCGCGGATAGCGACAGGGGCGGACGGCGCGTCAGGACTGGTAGGACAGCGCCACGGCACTGCGGCCGAACTCTTCCTGCAGGGCCTGCAGCAGGGCCTGGCTCGGCAGCACGCGCCACGGATCGCCGAGCACCAGCGTGCCGCGGACATCGCGCCGCTCGTAGAAGATGCGCACGGGACAGCCCGCGGCAGCCTGCTTCTGACTGCCGTCCGGCGATGCGGCAGGCGGTGCGGGCGGCGGGCGATGCGCCTGCAGCTGTCGCTCCAGAACATGGAGGAAATCCGCGGTCAACGCATCGTGGCGCAGACGCAGATCCAGGCTGCGGGCGTAGCGCGCACGGGCCTGGTCCAGCGTCATCACCTCTCGACCGCGGCCGCGCATGGTGCCGTTGTAGTCGTCGATGCTGACAAGACAGTCGAAGACCAGAAGGCTGTTCTTCACCAGCAACTCACGGTGCTGCTCATATTCCTTGCCGAACAGCGACACCTCGAAGCGGGCGCTGCGATCATCCAGCTGTATCAACGCGATGGGCTCGCCACGCCGACTCTTCATGAAGCGCAAGTCCACCACCAGGCCTGCCAGCAACTGGCTCTCGCGCTCGGGCTTCAGATTCGCCAGCCTGTCGCGCGTGAAACGTGCGAGCTCCGGCAGGAACTCATCGACGGGATGGCCACTGAAATACAGCCCGAGGGTTTCGCGTTCCGCCGTCAGGCGCTGCTGTTCGGACCAGGGCCGCACGCGTGTGCGCGACCCGGGAACACTCAGCGGCGTCTCTACCACCGGAATGATGTCACCGAACAGATCCTGCACGCCGAGCGCCTGATTGCGACTGCTCTGCTCGGCTGCCTTCATGGTGTCAGGAATGGATTCCCAGAGCACTGCCCGCGCCAGATCCTTGCCGCCTTCCTGCAGACTGTCGAGCGCTCCGGCACGCACCAGCGCTTCCAGGGCACGCTTGTTCAAGGCGCGACTGTCCACCCGTCGGCAGAAATCCAGCAGCGAGGTAAAGGGGCCGCCACTCTTGCGGGCCTCGATGATGGCATTGATCGGGCCCTCCCCCAGGCCCTTGATCGCGCCCAGGCCATAGACGATCTCGCGCTTGTTGTTGACCGTGAAGTTGAATTCACCGAGATTCACGTCGGGCACGATCAGGGGCAGCCGCATTTCGCGACACTCTTCCACCAGGGTCACGATCTTGTCGGTGTTCTGCATGTCCGCCGAGAGCACCGCGTGCGTTGCTTGAAAATGGTTTCACTTTGACAAACAAAGACTATGAAACATCGATTTCAGTGAACAAGAATGCGATGAAAGATGATCAATACGGTCAAATCAAAATTCGTGTTCAATGAATGTGATACGCAGCAAGAAA
>JALREE010000220.1 GCA_023256835.1 Pseudomonadales bacterium
GCCGCCCTGGCGTATGGCATGGACAAGAAGTCCGGTGATTCCACCATTGCGGTGTTCGATCTCGGGGGCGGGACCTTCGACATCTCCATCATCGAGATCGCCGAGACCGACGGCGAGCACACCTTCGAGGTACTCTCCACCAACGGCGATACCTTCCTGGGGGGTGAAGACTTCGACCTGCGGCTGATCGAGTATCTGGCGGGCGAGTTCAAGAAGGAAACCGGCATGGATCTGCACAACGATCCGCTGGCCCTGCAGCGTCTGAAGGAAGCGGCCGAGAAGGCCAAGATCGAGCTCTCCTCCGCTCAGCAGACCGAGATCAATCTGCCCTACATCACGGCGGATGCGAGCGGTCCGAAGCACCTGGTGCAGAAGTTGACCCGCGCCAAGTTCGAGTCCCTGGTGGAAGATCTGGTCGATCGCACCATGGGTCCGGTGAAGACTGCTCTGCAGGATGCCGGCCTGGATGTGTCCAGGATCAATGACGTGATCCTGGTCGGTGGGCAGACGCGCATGCCGCTGGTGCAGAAGAAGGTCGCTGACTTTTTCGGCAAGGAAGCCCGTCGCGATGTGAACCCGGACGAAGCCGTGGCGCTGGGTGCGGCCATTCAGGGCGCCGTGCTGTCAGGCGAAGTCAACGACGTGCTGCTGCTCGACGTGACCCCGCTGTCGCTGGGCATCGAGACGCTGGGCGGCGTTGCCAGCATCCTGATCGAGAAGAACACCACGATCCCGACCAAGAAGACGCAGGTGTTCTCGACGGCCGACGACAACCAGACAGCCGTGACCATTCACGTGGTGCAGGGCGAGCGCAAGCAGGCGTCGCAGAACAAGTCCCTGGGCCGCTTTGACCTGTCGGACATTCCGAAGGCCCCGCGCGGCATGCCGCAGATCGAGGTGTCCTTCGACCTGGATGCCAACGGCATCCTGAACGTGTCCGCCAAGGACAAGGCCACCGGCAAGCAGCAGTCCATCGTGATCAAGGCTTCCAGCGGTCTGTCCGAGGAAGAGATCGAGCGCATGATCAAGGACGCCGAGGCCAACGCTGCGGATGACAAGAAGTTCGAGCAGCTGATCAGCGCCCGCAACACGGCCGACGGCCTGATTCACGCCACGCGCAAGACGCTGGAAGAGGCGGGCGACAAGGTCGATGCAGGCGAGAAGGAACGCATTGAAGCCGCGATCGCCGCCACCGAGGCCGCGATCAAGTCCGACGACATCGCCCAGATCGAAGCGAAGACCAAGGAGTTGACCGATGCTTCTTCCGGTCTGGCGCAGAAGATGTATGCCGAGAAGCAGGCCGGTGCCCAGGGTGGCGCGGCCGGCGGGCAGGACAACGCCGGCCAGCACGACGACGCCGTGGACGCCGAGTTCGAGGAAGTGAAGGACGACAAGAAGTAAGCCGTTCGGCCTGCGCGTCACGGCGCAGCCCCCGCACGCACGCGATGCAGAAAACCGGACGGGGCAGCCTGTCTGGTTTTTTGCGTTGCGGGGCAGGCAAACCGACTCCGATCATTGAAGCAAGACGAGATACAGACACACCATGTCCAAACGAGACTATTACGAAGTACTGGGCGTTGCGCGGGACGCTTCCGAGGCCGAGATCAAGAAGGCCTATCGCCGTGTGGCCATGAAGCATCACCCCGACCGCAATCCGGACGACAAGTCCGCCGAGGACAAGTTCAAGGAGGCGAACGAGGCCTTCGAGGTCCTCTCCGATGCCCAGAAGCGTGCGCGCTATGACCAGTACGGTCATGCCGGCGTGAACCAGCAGGGCGGCGGTGGCGGCGGGCACCAGGATTTCGGCGACATCTTCGGGGACATCTTCGGGGACATCTTCGGGGCACAGCGCGGCGGCGCCCGCAGCAATGTGCGCAAGGGCGCCGACCTGCGCTACACGCTGGAGCTGGATCTGGAGGAGGCCGTGCGTGGCACCACCACCAAGATCCGCATCCCGGCGGCGGTGACCTGCAAGACCTGTGAAGGCTCTGGCGCGCGCAAGGGCAGCTCGCCTGTGGATTGCAGCACCTGCAACGGCATCGGTCAGGTGCGCATGCAGCAGGGCTTTTTCTCGGTGCAGCAGACTTGTCCACGCTGCCAGGGTTCAGGCAAGCAGATCAAGGATCCGTGCGGCACCTGCCACGGTCGCGGCAGTGTGGAAGAGCAGAAGACCTTGTCAGTCAAGGTGCCGCCCGGCGTCGACACGGGCGATCGCATCCGTCTGACCGGTGAAGGCCAGCCGGGCAGTCACGGCGGGCCACCCGGCGACCTCTACGTGCAGGTCTCGGTGCGCGAGCACAAGCTGTTCGAGCGTGATGGCATTGATCTGCACTGCGAGATTCCCATCAGTTTCGTCGATGCAGCCCTGGGCGGCGAACTGGAGATCCCGACGCTGGATGGGCGGGTGAAGCTGAAGATTCCGCCCGAGACTCAGACCGGCAAGTTGTTCCGGCTGCGCAACAAGGGTGTGACGCCCGTGCGCGGTGGCGTGACGGGCGATCTGCTGTGCCGCGTGGTGGTGGAGACTCCGGTGAACCTGACCAAGCGGCAGAAGGAATTGCTGGCCGAGTTCCACGACATCGCCGAAAGCGAGGGGGCGCAGTCGCCCAAGAAGACGTCGTGGTTCGACGGGGTGAAGAAGTTCGTGGACGAGCTGCGCGCCTGAGGGAGCGCAAGCTCTTGTCAGTCAGCCAGTCCCAGTTCGGCCAGCAGGTGGCCGTGCTGTTCCGGTCGCAGACGCGGGCCGAACTGCGCGACCACCCGAGAAGACGCCAGACTCGCCAGCCTGCCGGCCGTGGCGAAGTCATGTCCCCGTGTGATCGCATACAGGAAGGCCCCCGAGAACATGTCGCCCGCGCCATTGGAATCGATGGCGTGCACGGGATGGGGGGCCACATCGAGATAGCGCTCGCCATCAAACAGCCGCGCGCCCTGAGCGCCGCGCGTCACCGCAAAGCGTCGTGCCTTCCTTTCCAGCGCGGCACAGGCGGCCTCCATACTGGATTCTCCCGACCAAAGCAGGGCTTCCTTCTCGTTGCAGAACAACAGGTCGACGCCATCGCCGATGAACTCGTTGATGCCGTCGCGGAAGTACTCGACCATCGCCGGGTCCGAGAACGTGAGCGCGAATTTCACGCCGTGCTGCGCCGCCTGTCGCTTGAGCTCGAGCACCGCACTGCGGGCACTCGGTGAGGTCACCAGATAGCCTTCGACGTACGCGTACTCGGAGGCGGCCAGTGCCTGCGGCACGAGTTCATCCACCGAGACGCGCTGGGAGATGCCCAGTGAGGTCAGCATGGTGCGTTCGGCGTCCGGCGTCACCATCACCAGGCAGCGCCCGGTGATGCCGTCTTCTCGCTCAGTGCTCAGATTGGTCTTGATGTTCAGCGAACCGAGCTCCTGCATGTAGAAGTGGCCGGCCTCGTCGTTGGCCACCTTGCAGGAAAAGAAGGCCTTGCCCCCGAACTGACTGAGGGCATACAGCGAATTCGCCGCTGAACCGCCGCCGGCTTTCTTCTTCAGTTCAAAGCGCTGCATCAGCTGCTCGAGCAGCGTCTGCTGTTGCGCCTCGTCGATCAGGGTCATGAACCCCTTCTGGATGCCCCCGTCCTCGAAAAACTGATCGTCGACCTCGAACTCCTTGTCCACCAGCGCGTTGCCGATGCCGTATACGTCGTATTGCTTCATGGGTTTTCCAATCTCTGTCAGGGGGAAATTACAGCGCAGCGAAGGCCTGTTCGGCGGCGTCCAGGGTCAGATCGATCTCGGCGTCACCGTGGGCAGTCCCGACGAAACCGGCTTCGAACGCGGACGGCGCCAGATAGACGCCGCGCTCCAGCATCAGGTGGAAGTACTTGCGGAACTGCTCGACATTGCAGGCCATCACCTGCTCGAAGCGGGTGATCTTGTCCTCTGTGCTGAAGAAGCAGCCGAACATGCCGCCCACGCTGTGAGTGGTGAACGGAATGCCGGCGGCGCTTGCGCGCTCCTCCAGGCCCTTCATCAAACGCTGGGTGCGAACACTCAGTGCCTCGTGGAAACCCGGTGCCTGAATGGCTTTCAGCATGGCCATGCCGGCCGCGACCGCCAGGGGGCTGCCGGCCAGCGTGCCAGCCTGATAGACGGGGCCGAGTGGAGCCACCATCTCCATGATCTCGCGCCGCCCGCCGAAGGCGCCCACCGGCAGCCCACCACCGATGACCTTGCCGAGTGTCGTCATGTCCGGCGTCACCTGGTAGTGGGACTGCGCGCCGCCCAGAGCCACACGGAAGCCGGTCATCACCTCGTCGAAGATCAACACGGCGCCGTACTGTGTGCAGACTTGGCGCATGGCCTCCAGGAAGCCGGGCACGGGCGGCACCAGGTTCATGTTGCCGGCCACCGGTTCGACGATCACGCAGGCGATCTCGCGACCGTGTTTCTCGAACAGGGCGGCCAGGGCATCGATATCGTTGTAAGGCAGCACATGGGTCAGGTCGGTATAGGCCTTGGGCACGCCGAGGGAGTCCGGTTCACCTAGGGTCAGCGCGCCCGAGCCCGCCTTCACCAGCAAGCCGTCCACGTGGCCGTGGTAGCAGCCTTCGAACTTGACGATCCTGTCACGGCGCGTGAAACCGCGTGCCACGCGGATCGCACTCATGGTGGCCTCGGTGCCGGAGGTCACCAGACGCACGCGCTCGATGGAAGGCACGAGGGAGCAGATCGTTTTCGCGATGGTGATCTCGGCTTCAGTAGAGGCGCCATAGCCCAGCCCCAGTTGCAGTTGTGCCTGCAGTGCGGCAATCACGTCGGGGTGGCGGTGGCCGAGAATGAGCGGCCCCCAGGCTCCGACGTAGTCGATGTAGCGGTTGTTGTCCTCGTCGATCAGCCAGGCCCCTTCGCCGCCCTGGAAGAACAGCGGATTGCCACCTACGCCGCGAAAGGCGCGCACGGGAGAGTTCACGCCACCCGGAATGAAGTGTCGGGCTTCCTCGAACAGGGCGGCAGAGCGGCTGTGGTTCTTCTTGGGTGTGGCTTCAGTGGCAGACATGAGTTCCTCGACGGCCTCGGCGATTGAGGCAGTTCAGTGTGGTGAAGTGAACAGTGAATTCAGTTTTCGAGCCCGGGATTCGACATCGGGAAAGGCGAACAGTGCGTGTATGACGGCCAGCATGTCAGCGCCGGCAGCGATCAAGGCCGCGCCATTTTCAGCGGTGATGCCGCCGATTGCAACCACAGGGATGTCCAGCGCCCGCCGTGCCTGGGGCAGGATGGCGATGTCCGCTGGCGGGGCGGTCGGCTTGGTCTGCGAGGCGAAGAAACGGCCGAAGGCCACATAGGAAGCCCCGGCAGCCTGGGCCTGGCGGGCGAGCGCGAGCTGGTCGTGGCAGGTGATGCCGATGATGGCCTCGGGACCCAGCCACTGCCTTGCCTCTGCCAGCCCCTGGTCCCGCTGACCCAGATGCACGCCCGCCGCGCCGGCTGCAAGGCACAGTGGCACATCGTCATTGATCAAAATGGGCGTGTCGTAGTGGCGGCAAAGATCGACCAGCGCGCGCGCCTGCTGCAGGCGTTCCTGCTCGCTGCCCTGCTTGCTGCGGTATTGCAGCAGGGCGAGACCGGCGCGCAGGGCGGCTTCCACGCGGTGGAGCAGCAGATCGGTGGGCAGCAGGGCCTCGTCCGTGATGGCGTAGATCCCGCGCAGCGGGCGGCGCGAATTCACGGGAGTCGGCTCCAGAAGGCTCTGTCCGGCAAGTATTGGCCGCGGCCGGGTCGCTGCCCGGCTTCGAGTGCTTGCCAGGTGTAGTGCTGAGCCCGGCGGGCCGCGTCGGCAATGGACAGCCCGTGAGCCATGTGGGCCGCGAGACTTGACGCCAGCGTGCAACCTGACCCGTGATACTCCC
The DNA here is from genome assembly GCA_023256835.1 of Pseudomonadales bacterium. Lineage (GTDB taxonomy): Bacteria > Pseudomonadota > Gammaproteobacteria > Pseudomonadales > Pseudohongiellaceae > UBA5078. The sequence continues at coordinate 5,883 of JALREE010000220.1, forward strand.
CGCTCAGGCGCGGCCATTCCTGCCGTAGCGGCAGCTGATGGGGGGTGTACAGCTGATTGATGACATTGGTGCTGTCGGCATGGGTCCCCGTCAGCAGCACGTGGGAGCAGCCCAGATCCAGCAGGGCATTGGCGCAGGCATCATCGCTGTCAGCCGCCGAGGTGAGCAGGCGCAACTCCACGGTGTTGGGCGTGACCACGGTGCACAGCGGAATCAGCAGGCTGCGCATCGCGGCACGCAGCTCCTGTGCATTGAAGTCGAAGCCACCCCCTGCGCGCAGAATTGGGTCGAGGATCACGGGGATGCCCGGGTAGTCGCGCAGGAGGCTGTGGATCACCTCGGCGGCAGCGATGCTGCCAAGCAGTCCGATCTTGATGGCCGCCACGGGCATGTCTTCCAGCACGGCCCGGGCCTGCTCGATCAGCAGGGTTGGCGGCACCGGATGGCAGGCCAGCACATTGCGGGTGTCCTGCACCGTCAGCGCCGTCAACACTGGCAGGCAATGGCAGCCTGCACTGAACAGCGCCTCGATATCGGCTTGTATGCCTGCTCCGCCGGAAGGGTCAAGCCCGGAGAAGCACAGCACATTGGGTTTGTGCGCGTTGAGGTCGGGCGTTGCGGACACGTCGTGCACACCTCCGGCAGAGGATCAGAACGGCCTGACGACCACGAGAATCACGATGGCGATCAGCAGCAGCACCGGGAATTCGTTGAAATAGCGAAAGAAAACATGGCTGCGCTGATTGCTTCCGGCACGGAAGTCGAAGAAGAATCGGTAGCAGAGGCCGTGGTAGACCAGCAAGAGCAGCACCAGGCCCAGCTTGGCGTGCATCCACCCAGAACTCATGTAATAGCTGCCATTGAAGCTGATCAGCCACAGACCGAGCATCACGGTGGCGATGGCAGAGGGCGTGCCGATGCCGTTGAGCAGCTTGCGCTCCATGATGACGAAGCGGTCACGACTGATCTGGTCTTCGGCCATGGCGTGGTACACGAAAAGGCGCGGGAGATAGAAGATCGCGGCAAACCAGCACACCACCGCGACGATATGAAACGCCTTCACCCACAACATCATGCCCCCTTGTCTGCGCCCTCTGCGCTCTGCCGCCAGGCCGCCTGAGGCCTTGTAGATCGAGCCGGTACGTTAGCACAGCCGCCAACATGGATCGAGTCTGCAATCGGCGCTATCATGCCGGCCTCGCTACGGGCGGCAATTCTGGATATTTCATTCAAGTCAGCACACTTTCGACAAGCAGGAGGGCAGGATGATCAAGGTAGGCATAGTCGGCGCAACAGGATACACGGGCGTGGAGTTGCTGCGTCTGCTGGCACCGCGCAAGGATGTCCGCATTGATGTCATCACCTCGCGAGAGATGCAGGACACGCCGGTTGCCGACCTGTTTCCGAATCTGCGCGGGCATGTCGATCTCAACTTTTCCGCACCGGACACAGAGGCCCTGTACGCCTGTGATGTCGTGTTCTACGCCACGCCGCACGCCGTTGCCATGAAGACCGTGCCGACACTGCTCGAGCGCGGTGTGCGCGTCATCGATCTGTCCGCCGACTTCCGCCTGAAGAACCAGGCCTTGTGGGAAAAGTGGTACAACGTGGCACACGAAAGCCCGCAATACCTGGCCCAGGCCGTTTACGGCCTGCCGGAAGTCAATCGTGCCAGCATTGCCTCTGCGCAACTGCTCGCGGTGCCGGGCTGCTATCCGACGGCCATTCAGCTGGGTTTCCTGCCCTTGCTCGAGCAGGGTCTGGTCGACACGCAGCATCTCATTGCCGATGCCAAGTCCGGCGTCAGCGGTGCCGGGCGCAAGGCCACTGTGGGCAGTCTGCTGTCCGAGGCATCCGAGTCCCTGCATGCCTACGGCGTCAGCGGCCATCGCCATCTTCCCGAGATCAGTCAGGGTCTGAACGCCTATGCCGGTGAAACGGTCAGACTGACTTTCATCCCGCACCTGACGCCCATGATTCGCGGCATTCACGCCACGCTCTATGCGCCACTGAAGCCGGGCATGCAGGGTGTCGACCTGCAGGCGGTGTTCGAGAATCGTTACCGCAACGAGCCATTCGTCGATGTGCTGCCCGCCGGCAAGTACCCGGCCACGCGCAATGTGCGTGGCGCGAATCAATGCCAGATCGGTGTCTGTTACTTGCCCGCCAACAACATGGTGGTGGTCATGTCGGTCATCGACAATCTGGTCAAGGGCGCTTCCGGCCAGGCCATCCAGAACATGAACATCATGTTTGGTCTGGACGAGACAGCGGGCCTGCAAACGGTCGCGCTGCTGCCCTGAGGGAGCATTCGCCATGGCGGGGGCAGTCAAGGGAAGCAGGCAGACCAGAATGGTCGTGGTGCCCTACCGCCCATGGCTCCCGGTCACGCTGATCGTCGGATTTGTCTGCTCGGTATCGCTGGCAGCGCTTGGCGGCCTGTATTGGGGCTACTACGGAGCTTCACGAGAACACATCGAGGTTGGCGCCGAGAACGTGCTGCTGAGCGACGCCCTGCTGCAGGCGCAGGAACAAGTGGCAGAACTGCGTGCCCGACTCGCCATGTCTGGTCAGGACTCATTGCTCGATCAACGCGCCGAAGCCGAAGTGCAGAGCACCATCAATTCACTGCGTGGTCGAATCCGGCAACTCGAACAGGATGTGTCCTTTTATCGTCAGGCCATGGCACCTGAATCCGCTGCGCCCGGTCTGGTCATCGAGAATCTGCGGCTAGAACCGGCGGCAACCCCCGCTGCCTATCGCTTCCGCGTGTTCGTGCGCGTGACGGGAGCCGGCGATGAAACAGTTCAGGGGACTTTCAGTCTCTCTCTTGACGGACAACTGGACGGTGAGTCGAAAACCTATGGCCTTGCAGAGCTCGGCCCGGCTGCCGCCCAGATATCGAGCTCCCTCGAGTTCCGCTATTTTCAGGCCCTGGAAGGAGAGTTCCAGCTGCCTCCAGGGTTCATGCCTGAGGAGGTGCTCATTCACGCGCAATCCAGTCAGCCGGAGCGATACTCGACAGAGCGCCGCTTCAGCTGGACAGTGGAGGAAATCTGACATGTTTGGATCAGGAGCCAAGGCTGCTCAGCCGGCAGGAACCGCTCATACCTTGGTGTCGCGCCAGACCGAGATCATCGGCGACGTGCGCTTTGCCGGAGAGCTGATTGTCGAGGGCCGCATTCGAGGCAATGTCTTCGCTGACGATGAGTCCGGGGCCATCCTGCGTCTTGCCGATGGCGGTGTCATTGAAGGTGAAGTCTGGGTGCCGGTGGCAATCATCAATGGCTTGGTGGAAGGCGACCTGCACTGTGCTCGTCAGCTTGAACTGGCTGCCAAGGGCGTGGTCATGGGCAACGTCTTCTACAATCTCATCGAGATGGTGATGGGGTCGCAGATCAATGGCAGCCTGCTGCACATAGGCCGTGCCCAGCAGGAAGCCAAGCGACTGGGGTCCAAAACCCTGGCCTTCGAGACGGCAGACGGCGGCCAATCAATAGTTGACTGAATTACTCGGGCTTATCCATAATCCCGCGCAGCTCGCGAACTGCGCTCATTCCCAAAGCCAAGGTGTGCCCATGTCTGCTGTTCAAACTCATTATCCGGCTGTCATTTCGATGACGACCAATGCCGCCAACAAGGTCAAGACCTTGATTGCCGAGGAAGGCAATCCCAGATTGAAGTTGCGGGTATTCGTGACCGGTGGCGGCTGCTCAGGCTTTCAATACGGTTTCAGCTTTGACGAGGCCGTCAACGAGGACGATTCCGTGATCAGCAATCACGGTGCGGAGCTTCTCGTGGACCCGCTGAGCTACCAGTACCTTGCCGGCGCGAGAGTCGATTACGTGGAAGGTCTGCAAGGCGCGAAGTTCGTGGTCAACAATCCTCTTGCAACCACGACCTGCGGCTGTGGCTCTTCGTTCTCAGTGTAAGGTGGGGCTGTCCTGGGGCTCGTGTTCATAGATTCCGCCCAGAATGCAGGGTCTGCCAGCTCCAGTCACTGAGCCAGTGGCGATTGCTTCACCCAGCCATGCCTTGCGTGCCATCCACGCGAACGCTACACCTTCGACCCAATCGGGAGCCAGTCCTGCCGTTGCGCTGGAGAGGACCTTTGTCTCCGGCATGTGGACTTGCAGGGCTCGCATGAGCGCGCCATTGTGTGCACCACCGCCGCAGACAATCACTTCCTCTATCCCATTCGCTTTCCAATCGACACTTTCCGCAATACTGCGCGCAGACAAGGCGAGCAGAGTCGCTTGCACATCTACCTCCGCAATGGGGGGCAGATTCTGGAGGTGTGAGTGCAGCCAGTCGAGATTGAAGAGTTCTCGACCGGTGCTTTTGGGCGCTGGTCGCTGCAGGTAAGGCTCGGCCATCAGGATGTCGAGCAAGGTCCTGTTCACCTCGCCTGACGCGGCCCACTGACCGTCATGATCATAGGCCAGACCGCGTCTGGCCTTGATCCAGGAATCCATCAGGACATTGCCCGGGCCTGTATCGAACCCGAGTGTCTTCTCGCGGCGGGGAGACACAAGCAAGGTGATGTTGGCAATTCCGCCTATATTGAGCACTGCGCGGTCCTTTCCCGTGCTGCCGAAATAGTCCTGGTGAAACAAGGGAGCGAGAGGCGCACCCTGACCGCCTGCGGCCATGTCCTTGCGGCGGAAATCCGCAACAGTACTGATGCCGGTCAGACAGGCAATTGTGTTGGGATCCCCGATCTGAAGTGTGAATGGGTACTGGCCCTGAGGGTGATGCATCACGGTCTGGCCATGGCTTCCGATCGCCAGAATGTCCTCTGCTGCAAGCCCTGCCTTGCTCAGCAGGGAATTGGCAGCTTGCGCAAAGAGTCGCCCCAGGGCGACATCGGTCTCGCCAAAGGTCACCAGACTTACAGCTTGCCCTGAGCACAGCTGCAATATGTGGCTGCGCAGATCATCGGGAATGGGTTCACTGTGGGTGGCGATCAATCTGGGTGGATTGGCAGCGAAGTCGACCACCACTGCGTCGATGCCGTCAACACTGGTGCCGGAAAGCAAGCCTATGAAATATTCATGCGCGGACATGGGGTAGGGCTCTCAGCCTGGCAGTGGCAGGGATTAGCGCAGGCGCCGGCGCGGAATCAGCGGATCTGCGGGGTGTTCGCGGACTCGGTCTGCATGGAGAGCATTCGCGTGTCAGTTCTGGAGTGTTGCAGTCGAGCAAGGATATCCCGCGTCTGTGCCTTGAAGCGGGGCAACTCTTCTGCAGACAGTGCAATGGCCCGAGGCAATTGGTCGACGATGGTTCTTGGATCCTTATGGACACCATTGACCAGGAACTCGTAATGGAGGTGCGGTCCGGTGGACCCACCCGTTGTGCCGACATAGCCGATGACCTGACCCTGCTTCACGCGAGCGCCTTTCTTGATGCCGGGTGCGTAGTCGTTCAGGTGGGCATACTTGGTCTCGAAGCTGCCGCCGTGCTGAAGAACGATCAACTTTCCGAATGAGCCACTTCGCGCTGCCCACGTCACCGTGCCGTCGCTGGTGGCCCGCACCGGGGTTCCACGCGGAGCTGCATAGTCGGTACCGCGATGAGCGCGAATGGTGTTCAGGATGGGGTGTTTGCGGCTAAGGCTGAAATTGGAACTGATGCGGAACACGTCAAGCGGAGTGCGGAGGAAGGCATTCTGCATGCTTTCGCCTTCGGGATTGTAGTAGCCCGTCTCTCCGGCTTCGTTGGTATATCGAACCGCGACAAACTCCTCACCTTGATTGATGAAGCGTGCCGCAAGAATCTCACCGTGGCCAATGAACTCGTTCTTCAGATACTTCTCTTCGTAGACAATGCTGAAGGAATCGCCCGCTCGAGTATCCAGAATGAAGTCGATCTCGCCGCCGAAAATATCGGCCATCTCCATGATGGATGAGGCCGGAATATCGGCGCGCTGTCCGGCCATGAAGAGGCTGTCGTTTATGACGCCTTCCTTGACCACTGGGATGATGTCGGCTGAAAGCTGGATGGGGTCAACGCCGTAGCCTTCTTCGGTTCGAGTGAACAGGTAGCCCTCTAGCGGAGACTTAAGCACTCGCAACTGAGCAAGCTCTCCCGGCGCCGGGATGTGGAAACTCAATTCGTAACCAGGGTATAGGCGATCCAGGACCTTCGCTTCTTCGCTGCTGTTCAGAACCTTGTACATATGCTGTGCGCTGAGTCCGACCCTGCCGAAAATTTCGGAAAGATTGTCACCCGCCTGAACTTCGAAGCTCGTCCAGACTGCGCCAAGTTGCTCCTCGTCAGTCTCTGAACTGATCACTTCATCGCGCAAGGTCGAATTGGTGCTGGCTCCTGCCAGAGCCCTGGTCAACGCGTTCGGCCCCAATTGAATGGGAGAGTTGGCCCTGGCGCCATGAGCGGACTCTTCTGGCGCCAAGAACAGTGTGAATACCAGAGCGACACTCAAGTAACTGGCCAGTTCCAGATGCTTGCGGGGGTAATGAGTGCACAGGAAGCACTTGGCTGAAGAGAAGAAGCCCATCGAAATCTTGATGTTCTGAATGTGTTTTGAATTGTGTCCCGCGGTGAAACAGGGGCTTGGGAGCAATGGATTCTTATGAGTTTTCAAATGCAGGTCAAGTCATATTCCATTTACTAGTGTAAAATCTGAAGCCTTTTTTACCTGCCAGGCAATGGCCCGGCGCAGGCATGGCGAGTTTGTCTGTCAGCACCTCAGAGGGTCATCGTTCGGCGTGTACTTTGCGCTTTGTATTCATGGAGAGTCGATGTGACGTCCAGTGCGTTTAACATTATTGGCGATCTCGAAAGTCGAGGTTTGGTTGCACAATTGAGCTCTGGGGATGAATTGCCTGGCATATTGAGTGCCTCCAGAACGCTTTATGCTGGGTTCGATCCTACCGCAGAAAGCCTGCATATAGGCAACCTCGTACCTCTTCTTGCATTACGCAGGTTTCAACTGGCAGGACACAGACCGATTGCGCTGGTGGGCGGCGCCACCGGGCTGATAGGCGACCCCAGCTTCAAGGCGTCTGAGCGGCAATTGAATTCCAGTGAAGTGGTGGAGCAGTGGGTGAGTCGTATCAAGTCCCAGGTCGCCCAGTACGTCGACTTCGATTCAAGCGAGGCTGGCGCAATTGTCGTCAATAACCTGGACTGGGTGCGGGATGTGAATGTGCTTGAGTTCCTCCGCTCCATAGGCAAGCACTTTTCCGTGAATTCGATGATTCAGAAGGATTCCGTCAAGCAAAGGCTCGAGCGTGACGGGGCAGGTATCTCATTTACCGAGTTTACCTACATGATTCTTCAGTCTTACGATTTTTCCGAGCTGCACAAGCGTTACGGCTGCATCCTTCAGATTGGGGGCAGCGATCAATGGGGGAATATCACGGGGGGGATAGATCTCACTCGTCGCCTGCACAAAGCTCAGGTCTACGGGCTCACCATTCCCCTGGTCACCAAGGCAGATGGACAGAAGTTCGGAAAAACCGAGACAGGGACGGTATGGTTGAATGCCGAGAAGACATCTCCCTATGCCTTCTATCAATTCTGGTTGAATGCTGCAGATGCAGATGTCTATCGATTTCTCAAGTTCTTCACATTCTTGCCAGTCTCTGAGATAGACGCGATAGAAGCTGCAGACAAGGCTGCGCTCGGCAAACCCGAGGCGCAGAGGATCCTCGCTCGAGAGGTTACTCGATTGGTACATGGGGATGCAGGAAGAGAGGCGGCGGAGCGGATCAGCGACGCTCTGTTTTCAGGGGATGTTACGCAGCTTGGCCTTGGCGACTTCAAGCAGTTGCGCTTGGACGGCGTGCCTTCGACTGAGATTGGCGAGAATTCAATCTCCCTAGTCAACGCATTGGTGGCAACGGGACTAGCTGCTTCAAACAGAGTTGCGCGTGAATTGATTGCATCAGGTTCCATCAGCATGAACGGCCAGATCCTGCAGTCGGAAGAGTTTGAGATACATCGAGAGAATGTTCTTTTCGGTCAGTACGCATTGCTTAGACGTGGCAAGAAGACATTCCACCTGCTTTGCTTTTCGGGCTAAGTAGTCTGTCTTGCAGGAGGTATCGGCAGGCCTAAATATCTGGAGAAAATAACGCTTGTCACGCAAAGACTCTGTGGCATAATGCGCGCCCCTGAGTTGAAGATTGTTTGGCTCATGGTGTGCGAGCAACGAACGAATTAATTTTCGATTTTTTCAAAACACGCTTGCATTAAATTGTTTCCCGCGTATGATACGCGGCCTCCCAGCCACGAAGGCTGTGAGAAAAGTTCTTTAAAAAGTAGAGATTAAGTAATAGAGGTGGGTGTTTGCCTTTGTGATTTTGCACAAATTGCAAGAATATCAAAGGGAAGCAACTGCGTTAATTTATTAAGTTAAAGACAGTAGTTGTGACTTTGAGCATGATTTTCTGTTTGCCAGCTGTTGCCGGTTAAGTAGTACGGTGGTGGTTTTGGTAGCGGAAGCAGTACTTAAACTGAAGAGTTTGATCATGGCTCAGATTGAACGCTGGCGGCAGGCTTAACACATGCAAGTCGAGCGGTAACAGGCCTTCGGGTGCTGACGAGCGGCGAACGGGTGAGTAACGCGTAGGAATCTACCTGGTAGAGGGGGATAGCCCGGGGAAACTCGGATTAATACCGCATACGCCCTACGGGGGAAAGCAGGGGATCTTCGGACCTTGCGCTATCAGATGAGCCTGCGTCGGATTAGCTAGTTGGTAGGGTAAAGGCCTACCAAGGCGACGATCCGTAGCTGG
>JALREE010000288.1 GCA_023256835.1 Pseudomonadales bacterium
TCAGCAATACGAGCGAGAACGGATTTTCATTCAGGTGGTCACAAGCGCAGGAAAGGCTGAGTTCTGAGAATTTTTCAACAGCCTGTTAGATTCCCAGCAGTTCAAAGGATTATGTGCAACTTAGACCGGGCAATGAAAACAATCACACTCAGGCGTATGTTCGGGCAGCGCACTGCCAGGAACCTAAACAATGCGCGCGGCACGTCAGCCTTCTACATGCCGATACGCCGCCCAGCAGGTGGCGTTCTCCCACAGCTTGATCTGCAGCACGCCCTTGCCCGGGAAACTGATCAGCCCCAGCATCTTTTCGCACAGAATCCGGCTGAAATGCTCGATGCTCGGATTCAGGCCCGCGAACTCCGGCTTGTCGTTGAGGACACAGTCGCGGAAGTAGGCCACCAGCTGATTCAGCGCCCCCTCGATCTCGACGATGTCCACCAGGTAGCCGTGGCGGTCGAGCTGCGCCGCCTCGATGCTGACCTCGACCACATAGTGGTGGGCGTGGGTGAAATTCTCACTGCCCCAGTCGCCTCCGACCAGATAGTGATTGGCAATGAAATCCTTGCTGACGGCGACGGTGTACATGGTGATCCTCAGGGGTTGCGAAACGTTTCGTCAAGAATTCAGTCGTGCACCAGCACGGCCTGCAGCACCTCGGCCGGCGACTCATGCAGGTGCTGATACAAGGCAGGCGCCTCGTGCAGCGGCACGCGGTGCGTGATGAGCGCTTCGGGCTGTGTGCGCTCCAGCATGTCCCAGCACAGCGCGAAGCGTCGCGCCCTGGTCCAGCGGCCGGCCAGCTCCGGGGCCAGCGTGCTGACCTGACTGGTGCTGATGCGCAGGCGATTGCGATGTGCCGCACCCCCCAGCGCCAGCGGCGCGCTCTTGCTGCCATACCAGCTGCCGATCACGATACGGCTGCAGTAGCCACTCAGATCAAGCGCGAGATTCAGCGCCTGGGGCGAACCGCTCACTTCATAGATCAGGTCAGCCCCGGCCACGGCATCGCTCTCGTGCATGTGTGCGCGCAAGGCCTGCAGCGCACTCTCGTCCATCGGGTCGAAGGCCGCGTGCACGCCCAGCTGCAGGGCCCGCGCACGCCGCGCCGGCAACGCATCCAGCGCGAGCAGGCTGTGCAGCGGGCAGCGCGCCAGCAGGCTGTCGAGCAGAAGGCCGACGATGCCCTGGCCGATCACCACCACGCGCTCGCCCAGCGCGGGATTGCCGTCCTGCAGCAGGTTCACGGCCGTTTCCATGTTGGCGAGAAAGACCGCCGCCTCGAAGGGCACGGCGTCAGGAATCGGTATCACATCCTCAACACGGGGCAGAAACTGCGAGGCATGGGGCGCGAAACTGAACACGCGGCGGCCAAGCCATGACATGTCCACGCCCTCCCCCACGTCCTGCACCTCCCCCACGCAGGCATAGCCGTACTGCAGCGGAAACGCCGCAGCACCCTGCAGCGCAGCGAGACTGGCGTCCAGCGCCATGTCCGCGGGAATCTGCCCGCGATACACCAGCATCTCCGTGCCGGCACTGACCGCCGAGAGCCGTGTGCGCACCCGCAGCTGACCCGGGCCCGGCGGCGGCAGCACGACCTCGAGCACCTCCACCTGCAGCGGCGCGGTGAACCAGAGCTGCGCGGCGGTGTCGCCGGGTGTGGAACGGCTGTTCTTCATGGCGCGACTCCTGCCGACTGCGGTGAATACTGCAGATCCCCCCAGACGATCAGATCATCGCCGAGACGCTGTGTCTGCAGCGCATGAATGCGCGGCAGTTGCGCGCGTGCCATGTGCCCCAGATTGCCCACGGCCTTGTAGCCGCCAGCAAACACCGGGGCCACGGTAAGGACCAGGGCATCGGCCAGCCCCGCCTGCAGGAAGGCCGTGATGACATTGGCGCCGCCCTCGACCATCAGGCTGCGGATGCCGCGCTGCCACAGCGCCTGCAGGGCCTCGGCCAGATCGAGATGGCCGCGCGCATTGCCGGGCAGACGCATGATGTCGATGTCCTGGCGCTCGCTGCTCACCGTGTCATTGCTCAGCACCCAGCAGCGCCGCTGACCGGGGGCGCACAAGCGCGCCGTGGGCGGAATGCGCAGCTGACTGTCGAGGACGATGGGCTGAGGACTCGGGCCGGGACATTCCCGCACCGTGAGCTGCGGATCATCGGCCAGCACGGTACCAATGCCCACCAGGATGCCGTCGTGCAGGCTGCGCAGCTGATGCGTCAGGCGCAGCGCCAGCGGATTGCTCAGGGCCAGGGCCCGGCCGGCATGCAGGGCAATGCTGCCGTCCCAGCTCTGCGCCCAGGCCAGCGTGACGGCCGGGCGCGCGGCCTGTGTGCAGCGTTCGCGATGCGCGGCGAGCCAGTGCGCCAGAGTGGCAGACAGGGATTCTTCGGCTGGGAGCTGGGAGGGTGTCGACATGGCGGCGATGGTACGGCCCGCCCCCACACAAGGCAAGGCAACACCGCAGTGGCAGGGGTGGCGCCACCCCTGCCACTTCCTCGCGATTGCAGTCACAATGCCGGCATTGTCAGCAACCCCTTCTGGAGTCTGTGTGCCCCCCGTTCTTCACTTCGCCATCCCGGGCGATCTGCAAGCGCTCACCGGCGGCTATGCCTGGGACCGTCGCATCATCGCCGAACTGCGGGCGCTCGGCCTTGACGTGCAGGTGCTGCCCCTGTCGGCGCGCTTTCCCGAGCCCGATGCCGAGGCGCTGGAGGATGCTCGGCGGCAGATCGCGGCACTGCCCGACGGCGCAGTGCTGCTGGCCGACGGTCTGGCCTGGGGCGTGCTGGACACCTTGGCCGAAGCGCACGCCAGGCGCCTGCGCATCATCGCCCTGTGCCATCACCCGCTGGGCCTGGAGAGCGGTCTCACGCCAGAGCGTGCCACCGCCCTGCGGCGCAGCGAGACCCGCGTGCTGCAGGCCGCCGCGGCCGTCGTTGTCACCAGCCCTGCCACCGCCGCCACGCTGGTGCAGGAGTTCGGCATACCGCCCGAGCGCATCACCGTGGCCCTGCCCGGCACTGACCCGGTGCCCCCGGCGCCGTGTGCGGGCGAGCCGCCGGTGCTGCTCAGCCTGGCGACACTGACGCAACGCAAGGCCCACGATGTCTTGATCGCCGCGCTGGCCCGGGTGCGCGACCTGCCCTGGCACGCCCGTTTCGTGGGTGGCACCCACTTCGACCCGGCCTGGGTCGAGATTCTGCGTGCGCAAGTGAACTCGGAAGGACTGTCCGAGCGTATCGCCTTCGTTGGCAGCACCGCGACGCCGGATCAGGAGTACCAGCAGGCCGACCTGTTCGTGCTGCCCTCGCGTTACGAAGGCTACGGCATGGTGTTCGCCGAAGCCCTGGCCCATGGCCTGCCCGTGATTGCGGCGCGT
>JALREE010000002.1 GCA_023256835.1 Pseudomonadales bacterium
TACGTCGACGCGCTGGCAGCGCCGGACACCATCAACACCCTGCCGGAGAAAACCCTGCTGGCCTTCGCGGACCATGGTCGGCCCGTGCAGGGCATGACGACGGATGGCGAGCGCACGCGTGCCTTGCTGGCACAGTACCGCGCGGTGGGCATCGATCTCGACGCGCTGGCGCTGCAGCTGCAGCAGGAGGGAGCCGACGCCTTCGTGAAGTCCTGGCGTGCGCTGCTGGCGCGCATCGTGCAGAAGAGTCAGGCGCTGCTGCCCTGATCGGTGATCACGTCCCGCATCTTTCCATCCAGATAGAGCCAGCGTCCCTGCACGCGCAGAAAGGCCGAGTGTTCGTGATGGATGTGGGTCCTGCCTTCGGCGTCCACATAGGTGGCCTTGAAGTCCACGCGGCCGCGGTCGCCTTTCTGATCGTCGTCAAGAATCTCGAGTCCCGTCCATTGCAGGCTGGCGTCGTCGAGGCTGTCTGCGGTCACTGGGCCCAGCGTGCTGGGGTGCCAGGTGCGGATCAGGTAGTCGCCATGGCCGCCCAGGGCGTAGGCCGTGTAGCGCGAGCGCATGAGTTGCTTCGGGGTGCGCGCCTGCTCCTGGCCGGCAAGGAACGGGCCGCAGCAGCGCGCGAAGGGTTTACCGCTGTCGCAGCGGCACAGGGTGATGCTCATCAGGGGATTACCTGTTCAAGGGGCGGTGGTGGCAGTTTCGATCTCGTACAGCTCGCGCAGATAGACTCGCCACTGGGCGTAGAGGTCTTCCACCGGGCCACTCAGACCGCTGATGTTGCGGCTGAGTTCCAGAACGGCCGGCGCCGTTTCGCTGACAAAGCCGGATGACAGTGCGACGAATTCCTGTTCGAAGATCTTGCTCCATTTGTAGCGGTTGTAATTCTGACTGAGAGATTCAAAACTGCCCGTGCCGAGCACGCCCTCGCCGTTGCGCGCCCGCTCGGCATTGTCGCGCTGATCCATGACCTGCTCGAAGGAATACTGGCGCCAGATGTCGTAGCGCGGCTTCACGTCCTGATACAGGGCTTCGTAGTATTCGTCGAGCGTGTCGATGAACACCTCATGCCTTGCCTGGATGTCGCGCACATGGCCCAGCAGCGGGTCGTCGCTGGCGGGAAGTCGCTCGTATGTGAGCAGACCGCTGGCATCTGTCAGCAGGTAGGGGCCAAAGGCGTCGGGCGCCATATCGGCCGCGTGGCGCAGCAGCGTGGTGTCCTGGATGCGTGCGAGGTCCTGCTCGCTCAGGTTGTTGCGCACGGCCAGCAGATCATTGGCGATGGCGGCATGCAGGTCCTGGAACGGGTCCGCTCCGTCGGTGATGCCGCCGCGCAGAGAAGGGATGCTGTCGGGATAGTCGGCGGTGCGGGCGATGTCAGCATAGGCCTTGTCCAGCCAGACGCGACCGGTGCTGTCGACGGCGCGCACCTGCAGCAGCAGATCGGCGCCAGTGGATTCGACGATGGTGCCGCTCACCAGCACGTCCAGCGAGGGGTCGGCCTCGGGCAGTACGCGCACCACGCCCCACTGGTTCGACGCGAGCAGGGTGTGACGCAAGGCCACGGGGAGGTAGTGCGTCTCGGTGTCCCGGATCTGCGCGAAGATCGCGGCGCCGGGCAGCGTGACGTCCTCGGGATCGGCCTCGGTGGCGAACACCGCAACGCCAATGTCCAGCATCTGCACCTCGGCAGGCATGCCCTGCAGGATGTTCAGGCTCACGGTACCCACCGGCGCAGGGCCCGTGGGTTCGGGGACACGCGTGCTGCCGCAGTCGCTGAGCATCCCTGCCAGCACAACGCCGAGACCGAGTCTGGCCAGGGCGTGCCTCATGGAGTCGGCTCCGTCACGGCCGGGGCCGCGCCGTCCAGGGCGCTGCAGACGAGCCCCCTGCTCAGCGTCTGGACGCAGTTCATGCCTTCTTCCGGCGCCTCGTAGCGCGTATAGAAGCTTCGCAGGTGGAAGGGGAGGGAATCGCTGCTTGACACACTGGTGAGCATGCTCAATTCCTGGCCGCCGGGGTCGACGCTGAAGCGATGCTCGATCAGCACCCCCTCGGCCAGCACGATCTGGAACACCAGTTGCAGCCGATCCCAGCCACACAGTTCCGTGCCGTGCGCGCTCGCGAAGGTGTTCTCGATGTCGGTCAGGGTGCTGCATACCAGCGCGGCATCGCCCTGACGTTCGATGCGCACTTCATTGCCATCCTGCGTGATGCGCAGGGTGGTCTGACGAGTGATCAATTCTGCCAGACGGGCATGGGCGATCAGATTGCCCACGCCGCGGCGCGAGCCGCTCATGCCGATGGTCCCCGCGTCCCCGCGCCCCTGGCGCTGCATATCGCGATTGAGCTGGTCGATCACGCGCTGCACTTCCTCTTCCCATTTGTCGCTGCGACCAAAGTCCTTCTGCCAGCTGCCCGCGAACAGCGGGCGCAAGGGCGTCTCCCGGCCGCTGACGGCCGGGTCGCGCAGCACCGGTTCATCAGCGGCGCGCAAGGCCGCCGGCGACAGGCACACGCATAGCAGCCCGAGTGTCGGCAGCTTGCGGTGCAGCAGGCGCAGGGCAGTGAGGAAAGCCATGTTCATCGAAGATCCGGCCGCGAGCGGCGAAGGGTGGCGCTTACTTGCTCAGGGCTGCGCGAACGGCCGGCTCGAGGCTTGTCAGTCCCCAGGCCTTGCCCGTGGCGATGGCGGATTCCAGCGGCTCGCCAGCACTTTCGGCGGCGCTCAGGGCGCGCAGGGCGCCGACACGATTGCTGCTGGCGCAGTGCACCAGGGTCGGCTGGCCTTCCAGGCTGCTGAGCAGGTCCTGCAGCTTGCGGGCGTTCTCGCTGGTCACGTCGTCAGCGCCGGCCACCGGGATATTGTGGAACTCCAGGCCGAGGGAGCGCGCGTACTCGGCTTCGTCCCAGTCCACTTCACTGGCAGGACGCAGGCTGATGATGTGCTTGACGCCTGACTTGGCCAGCACCTGCAGTTGCTCCTGCGAGGGCTGTCCGCTGGCGAAGACATTGTCGGCAGGCGTGCTGAGGTTGAGGATCTGCGCGCTCTGGATGGCGGCAGTGTCGACCTGGGCCTGGGCAAGGCCGGCGGCCAGGGCAACAACGCTGACCAGGGCAATGCGGAACAGCGCCAGCACCGAGCTGGCTGAGGTATTGCGGGATGTGTGCTTCATGGTTTTGTCCTGTAGGGGTTGCGAGCGGGAGTGGTGCTTCAGGACGCGAAGAGTAAAAGCGAACGCGAGCGAAGTCCATGCCGTGATCACGCGGACAGGAGGCAGAACATGGGAGAGCGAGTAAGTGGTGCCCAGGAGAGGACTTGAACCTCCACGGCCGCAAAGCCGCCAGCACCTGAAGCTGGTGTGTCTACCAATTCCACCACCTGGGCAGGAGGGGATAATGCAGGCGCGCACTTTAGCCGCGCGAAATCCGTCTGTCAACGCCCGCTTTGGATTTATCCGGGTAATGGCTGCGACACCCGTGTATACTGGCCGCCAGCTCAATCATCAATGGCAGGATATGGCAAAGAAAGCGAAAGAACTCGACAGCATCAAGGACCCCTTCGCAAGCCGGGAAGCGGAAAATTACGAAAACCCGATTCCCAGTCGTGAGTACATTCTCGAATACCTCGAACAGACCGGCGAGCCCGTCAGCTACGAAGCACTCTGCGAGCACATGGGGCTGGAGTCTCACGAGCAGACCGAGGCGCTGCGGCGCCGGCTGATCGCGATGACCCGCGATGGTCAGCTCATCAGCAATCGTCGTGGCGTGTACGGTCTCGTCAACCGCATGGAGCTGATCAAGGGCCGGGTGCAGGGGAACAAGGACGGCTACGGCTTCTTCATTCCGGCCGATGCCTCCGGAGATCTGGTGCTGCCTGCCGCGGAAATGCAGAAGGTCTTCGATGGTGACATCGTGCTGGCGCGCGTCAGTGGCGTGGATCGTCGCGGCCGCCGCGAAGGCATGATCGTCGAGGTGCTGGAGCGCCGCTCCCGGCAGATCGTCGGCCGCTACTACCACGAAGCCGGCTTCGGCGTGGTGGTGCCGGACAATCGCCGCAACAGCCACGAAATCATGATTCCCGAAAAGGAAACGCGCGGGGCGCTGGATGGTCAGTTCGTGGTGGCCGAGATCACGGCTTACCCGACGCAGCGGCGCAAGGCAGTGGGCACCGTCGTCGAGATACTGGGCGATCACATGAAGCCCGGCATGGAGATCGACGTCGCCATCCGCAGTCACGACATTCCCCACGTCTGGCCCAAGGCAGTGCTGGAAGAGCTCAAGGCCATTCCCGAGGAAGTCCCGGTGGCGGATTCCGCCCAGCGCATCGACCTGCGCTCCCTGCCCTTCGTCACCATCGACGGGGAGGATGCCAAGGACTTCGACGATGCCGTCTACTGTGCGCCAGAGGCCAATGGCGGCTTTCGCCTCTACGTGGCGATTGCCGATGTCTCGCACTATGTGAAGGTCAATTCGGCGCTGGATGAAGAGGCCATCAATCGCGGCAACTCCGTGTACTTCCCCGGCCATGTGATCCCGATGCTGCCCGAAGCCCTGTCCAACGGCCTGTGCTCCCTCAAGCCGCAGGTGGATCGTCTGGTCATGGTCTGCGAGATGCAGATGAACAAGCTCGGCCAGGTGCTGGACTACGACTTCTATGAGGGCGTCATCCATTCGCATGCGCGAATGACCTACAACGAAGTGGCCGACATCCTGGAAGAGCCCGAGACTGAAATGCGCGAGCGCTCGAAAGCGCGACTGCGTGAGCGTTACGCGGCGCTGCTGCCCGCGCTGGAAGCACTGTATGCCGTCTACAAACGGCTGGCGAAGCTGCGCCAGCAGGCCGGCGCTCTCGACTTCATCAGCACCGAGACGCGCATCGTCTTCGGCGAGACGCGCAAGATCAGCTCCATCGTGCCCGTGGTGCGCAATGACGCCCACCGTCTGATCGAGGAGTGCATGCTGGTGGCGAACGTCTGCACGGCGCAGTTCCTCTCGAAATCCGGGTTGCCGGTGCTGTACCGGGTGCACGATGGTCCGAACATGGACAAGCTGGACAATCTCAAGGCCTTCCTGAAGGAGATGGGCATCCTGCTGACGCGCTCGGCCAAGCCCGAGCCCCGGGATTACCAGCGCGTGCTGCTGAAGATTGCCGATCGGCCCGATGCGCACCTGATCCAGACAGTGCTGATCCGCTCGCTGCTGCAGGCGGTCTACCAGCCTGAGAACATCGGGCATTTCGGTCTCGGGTTCACCGCTTACACGCACTTCACCTCGCCCATCCGCCGCTACCCGGATCTGCTGGTTCATCGTGCGCTGCGCTTCCTGATCCGGCACCCGCAGCAGACTCTGCATGTGCGCAAGGTGCCGGGTGTTGGCGCTCTCACCCGCAAGCAGATCTACCCTTACGAGCTCAATCACATGCAGACCTTCGGCGAAACCTGCTCCATGACCGAGCGGCGCGCGGATGCCGCAAGCTACGACGTGGTGGACTGGCTCAAGTGCGAGTACATCCAGGATCGCGTCGGCGAGGAATTCAACGGCACCGTCAGCAGTGTCACTGCCTTCGGGCTCTTCGTGGAATTGAACGACATCTACGTCGAAGGCCTGGTCCACATCACGGCACTGAAGAACGATTACTACCAGTTCGACCCGGTGCGGCATCTGTTGCGCGGGGAGCGCAGCGGCGTGACCTATCACCTGGGCGATGTGGTGCGCGTCAAGGTGGTGCGGGTGGATCTGGATGATCGCAAGATCGACCTGGGCATGGTGGATGGCCCGCTGCACACGGCTGCGCGGGCTCCGGCGGCGCAGGACGCCCCGCCGCGCAAGAAGCCCGCCGCGCGTGATGGCGCCCGGCGCAAGCGCAAGCTGAGGCCGTGACGTGAGCAGCAAGGAGTGGGTCTATGGCCTGCATGCCGTCAGCGAACTGCTGAAGCAGCATCCCGAGGAGGTGCTCGAGTTGCTGCTGCAAGGCGGGCGTGAGGATCGCCGGGTTGCCGAGGTTCGCGCGCTGGCCGACGCGGCCGGGGTGGCGGTGCAGGCCCTGGAGCGGCGCGAATTCGAACGACGTCTGCGGAACTTGCCGGCCGGGGCGGTGCACCAGGGCGTGATGGCGCTCTGCCGCATGGGCGTCAGTGTGCTCGATGAGCGGGCGCTGGATGCCCTGCTGGACGGACTGCACGGCCCGGCCCTGCTGCTGGTGCTGGACGAGGTCACCGACCCGCACAATCTCGGCGCCTGTCTGCGCACTGCCGACGCCGCTGGCGTGCATGCCGTGATCGTGCCGAAGGATCGCTCCGCGCCCTTGAACATGACGGCCCGCAAGGTGGCATGCGGGGCCGCCGAGACCATCCCCTTCGTGGCCGTGACCAATCTCAGCCGCACCCTGGAAACCTTGCAGCAGCGCGGTATCTGGATCGCTGGCGCAGCCGGCGAGGCGCAGGCAAGTCTCTACGAGATCGACTTCAGCGTGCCGACTGCCATTGTCATGGGGTCGGAAGGCAAGGGGCTGCGACGCCTCACGCGGGAGCATTGCGACTACCTCATGGCCATTCCCATGGCCGGGGCTTTGAGCAGCCTGAATGTCTCCGTGGCCACCGGTCTGTGCCTGTTCGAGGCGGTGCGTCAGCGGCGGGAAAAACTGATTGCATGTTCACCAGCCGTTCTCTAGAATGCCCGCTCTTTAATTTCGGGGGTAGCCCCCCTTCACTCCTTGTCTTACCGCGCAACAGGCTCTCACCCTGGTGTTTGTCGGAAGACATAACCCGCAAGGAGTCTCCATGAGACATTACGAAGTTGTATTTCTGGTTCATCCTGATCAATCCGACCAGGTGCCCGTCATGGTCGAGCGCTACACCCAGATGATCAAGGACAGCGGTGGCAGTATCCACCGTCTTGAAGACTGGGGCCGCCGTCAGCTCGCCTACCCGATCAACAAGATCCACAAGGCTCACTACATTCTGATGAACATCGAGTGTGGCAATGCCGTGCTGGAAGAGATCACCACCCTGTTCCGCTACAACGATGCCATCCTGCGCAATCTCGTCATCAAGATGAGCGGCCCGGTCACTGAGGAATCCCTGATTCTGAAAGGTGAACGCGAGAGCCGTGAGCGTCGTGCCCGTGCCGAGCAGAAGCGCAAGCTGGAAGAAGATGCCGCCGCACGCGAGGCTGGCAATGGTGATGAAGAGTCTGCAGAAGGCTTTGACGGCTTCGAGGAAGCCGACGAGCTGGATTCTGAAGATTCCAAGGACTGATTGGCCGCGCCTCAGACCTGATCTGCACCTCAACCGAATTTATTGAAAGGATATGACCATGGCCCGTTTTTTCCGCCGTCGCAAGTTCTGCAAGTTCACTGCAGAAGGCACCATCGAGATCGATTACAAGGACATCGAGACGCTGAAGGCGTACGTGTCTGAAACTGGCAAGATCGTGCCGAGCCGCATCACCGGCACCAAGGCACGCTATCAGCGTCAACTGGCCACCGCTGTGAAGCGTGCGCGCCATCTGGCACTGATTCCATACACGGACAGCCACACCGCCTGATTCCGCTGTTCGCCGCCACTCCCGGGAGTGGCGGCTGATGTACTGGAGCAAGACGGAGAAGCCCATGAAAGCGCTGGCCGGATTTGCGATGACAGGGCGTCGACAGGCAATTCTGGCGGCGACACTGCTGGGTTTCCTGCCCTTGGTCAACTTCCTGAGTGCGCCGATTGTCGCGCTGGTGTGTCTGCGACACGGAATCTCAGAAGCTCTGCTGGTCCTTGTCTGGGCCGCATTGCCAGCCATCGGCTGGGCAGTGGCGGGAGACATGATTCCGCTGCTGACACTGCTGGGCAGTGTCGCGCTGGCAGACGTGCTGCGTCGGTCAGCGTCCTGGGAGCTGGTACTGGTATGCGCGATTGCCGTCGGGGTCGCCGCACAGCTGGCGCTGCTGCTGCAGCCTGGGTTTGTCGAACTGATGATGCAGCAGATCGAGCTGCTCATGGCGAATCCTGAATTGCAGGGCCAGGTCAGCGCGCTGCCGGCCGAACAGTTGCAGCCGCTGCTGCGCATGTTCTACGGCATGATGTTGATGTTTCTTGCCATCTCGGTGCTGATCCTGGCCCGTTACTGGCAGGCCGCCTTGTACAACCCGGGCGGCTTTCGGCAGGAGTTTCACCGCCTGCGGCTTGGCTGGAAGACCAGTGCACTGCTGTGTGGTGCCTTTGTGCTGACCACGCTCGGGCCGACGGCGCTGCAGTCCTACGCCATCCTGTTCGTGCTGCCTTTGCTGGTTGCCGGGGTAGCGCTGGTGCACGGCACCGCCGGATTGAGGAAACTGCCGTCAGCCGTCATGGTGATTTTCTACGTGGCCCTGATGAGCCCCGTAATGACACAGATACTGATGCTGGCGGCGATCGCTGACAGCTGGTTGGATTTCCGGTCCCGCATGCAGCCATCGGCGTGAGGATGAGCGAGCGGTGCCACAGACAGATAAATGCAAGATTTGATGAGGAAACAAAAATGAACGTCATTCTGTTGGAAAAGGTAGGCAAGCTGGGCGCAGTGGGTGACAAGGCTTCCGTCAAGGCAGGCTACGCCCGCAACTTCCTGTTCCCCACAGGCAAGGCGATTCCCGCCACGCGCAGCAATCTCGAGAGCTTCGAGGCACGTCGTGCCGAGCTGCTTGCTGCGCACAATGAGAAGATCGCTGCAGCGCAGGGCCGTGCGGCAAAGCTGAAGGATCTGCGTATCGCGATCTCCGTGAATGCCGGCGAAGAAGGCCGTCTGTTCGGCTCCATTGGTACACGGGACATCGCGGATGCGCTGGTTTCGTCCGGTGCCGATGTGCAGAAATCCGAAGTGCGTCTGCCCAACGGAGCCCTGCGTGAGATCGGTGAGTATGTCATCACCATCGACCTCGGCTACGATGTTGAAGAGACGATCACGCTGGCCATCGTTCCAGCCTGATTCGCCTGAGCGTCGCGGTGCGCGAGGGCTTGTGCCCGTTGCGCGCCTGCGCAGCCGTGGAGGACAATGAGGCGCCGTCGCTCCCATGAGTGGCGGCGCCTTTTTCATGCAGGAATCAGTCAGACCCACGCCATGTCAGAGCCTTTCGAGAAGACCCGCAAGACCACCGATGCCGGCGCGCTCGCAGCGCTCAAGGTGCCACCTCACTCTGTGGAAGCCGAGCAGGCCGTGCTCGGCGGTCTGATGCTCGACAAT
>JALREE010000012.1 GCA_023256835.1 Pseudomonadales bacterium
TCGGCCTCGTAGATGTTCGCGGGCAAGCCCGCTCCCACACAGGGCCCGCTCCCACACAGAGCCCGCCTACACTCAGTAGAGAAACATCGCATCCCCGTAGCTGAAGAACCGATACCGCTCGCGCACCGCCTCTTCGTAGGCGGCCAGCACACGCTCGCGGCCGGCGAACGCACTGACCAGCATCAACAGGGTCGACTCGGACAGGTGGAAGTTGGTCAGCAGGGCATCGACAAGCTGAAAGGTGCAGCCGGGGTACAGAAAGATGTCGGTCTCGCCAGAGTACGGCTGCAGACCCGTCTCGCCGCCGAAGCGCGCTGCGCTTTCCAGAGTGCGGACAGACGTGGTGCCCACTGCAATCACCCGCCCTCCCCGCGCCTTGCAGGCGCGGATCTGTGCACAAGTGGGCGCGTCAATCTCGATTCTTTCATGGTGCATGCAGTGCTCCAGCACATTCTCGACGCGCACGGGCTGGAAAGTGCCGGAGCCCACATGCAAAGTCACGAACGCTGACTCCACGCCGAGATCACGAATGCGCGCCAGCAGCGCCTCATCGAAATGCAGTCCGGCGGTGGGTGCAGCCACGGCACCAAGGCGAGTGCCATAGACAGTTTGGTAGCGCTCGCGATCCGCCGGTGCGTCCTCGCGCTTGATATAGGGAGGAAGAGGAATATGCCCGAATGCCTCCAGCGCCGCGTTCACATCACCAACCACCAGAAAGCGCAGCCGGTAGAACTGCTCTTCGCGCCCCAGCACTTCCAGCGTCAGGCGCTCGCCCGCCGCGTTGTCAAACTGCAGGTGCGTACCCACCCCTGGCGACTTGCTGGCCCGCACCTGGGCCAGCGCTTCGCGCTCGCCCACCACGCGCTCGATCATCACCTCGACACGCCCTCCGCTGGCCTTGTGGCCCAGCAGGCGTGCGGGAATCACCCGCGTGTTGTTGAACACCAGCAGGTCCCCGGGCCGCAAGTAGTCGAGCAGATCAGTGAACTGCTTGTGCTGCGGCAGGCCCTCGAAGCGACTCAGACACAACAGCCGGCTGCCGGAACGCTTTGCGGGCGGGTAATGGGCAATCAGCTCATCGGGCAGATCGAAGCGGAAATCGGAGAGTTGCATGCCAGGGGAATTCCGGTAGAGGTGGGTCGAAATGGCTTGTGAGTGTGCCTGAGCCGGACCACAAAACCAAGCTTTTCAGCAGCTTCGGCGCGTTGCAACGCGCTTGTCACAGTAGTCTGGAGGGCAGGAAATACGCCGCCCCCAGCCCATTGCGCACGCTGACTTTGCTGTTATAATGCACGCCCTTCTACGCTGCCGGAGTGGCGAAATTGGTAGACGCGCCGGACTCAAAATCCGGTGTTAGCGATAACGTGTCGGTTCAAGTCCGACCTCCGGTACCACCTTATTTCTTCAGCACAAACACCGACGACGCCCGACGATACTTCGTC
Organism: Pseudomonadales bacterium; assembly: GCA_023256835.1. GTDB lineage: Bacteria > Pseudomonadota > Gammaproteobacteria > Pseudomonadales > Pseudohongiellaceae > UBA5078. Next base: position 1,443 of record JALREE010000012.1, read on the forward strand.
TTGTGCTGGCCAGGGTCCTGCGGACTGCGCTTGCCCACGGCCAGGATCACTGACGACGTCAAGCCCAGCGCCGACAGACCCAGCATGGTGTCGTACTCTTTCGCGTCAAAGCCCTCCATGGGACACGCGTCAATCCCGAGCATGGCAGCCGCGCACAGCAAGGTGCCCAGGGCCAGATAAGCCTGCTTGTGAGCCCACTGCCGAAAATCATTCTCCTGCGGCATTCTGGTCATGAAGCGTTTGTAGCGCTCAGCGGCCTCGTCCTCGGACAGCGCCGGGATCAGTCCGTGTGCGGCCATGTTGTTCAGGTGCGTCTGAAAAGTCTCGGCGCTGAGCTGCGAGTAGATCGCCAGCACCAGCAGGCTGGAGGCGCTCTTGATTTTCTCGGCGTTCATCATCGAGTGCGGCGCAAGTCGCTCGCGCATCTCGCGCGTCTCGACGACAACCAGTCGGTACGGCTGCAGCCCCGCCGATGACGGCGACAGGCGCGCGGATTCGATCAGCATCGCCAATTTCTCCGGCTCGATCGTCGCGTCGGCGTCAAACTGCTTGACGGCGTAGCGCCAGTTCAGTGCGTCAATGACTGTTCTGTCCATGGTCAATTCCTCTCTCACAGATTGTTGATGTGTGTGCGTCCGAGCGCTTTGAAAAGCACGACCATGTTCACGGCTTGGCGGGTGTCACTTTGACTCAGTTGGTTCTGCACGTTGGCGACGGCTTGTTCCAGTTTCAATGCCACAAGCGCGTTACTCAGGCCATTGCGGACATTGGCCCGCGCCAGACGCAAGGTCTGCTCCTGATGCGCCAGCTTGGCCAGGAGCTCAGTGCGTTGCTGACGCTCGGCGCCATAGCGCGCCAACGCGTTTTCCACTTCGTGCCAGGCATTGAGCACAACTTGCTGGTAGGCGATGGCGGCCTCCTGCTGCTGCAACTCCCGCAGTTGCACGGTGGTTTTGCGGCGGCCTTGATCGAACAGGGGCAGGCTGAAGCGTGGGCCGACGGACCATTGCCGGCTGCCCCAGTCGAGCAATTCCGCGCTCTCCAGTGTCTCCAGCCCGAGTCCTGCTCCCAGGGTGATGCGCGGATAGAGATCCGCCTGCGCGATGCCGATGTGGGCGGTGGCTTCCCGCAGACGGGCTTCACTGGCCTGAATATCCGGGCGGGTGTTGACAACGTCGCTCGGCACGCCGAGCGCCAGGTCCGGCAAGGCCGTCATCGTCCATGGCTGGCGGGCGGACAGTTCACTCTCCAGACTGCCGGGAACCTCGCCCAGCAGCAGGCCCAAGGCATTGAACGAGCGCGACTGTTGTTCCTGCAGAACGGCCTCCCGTCGTCGCAGATCCGTCAGCAAAGCCTCCTGCTCTGCGCGCTCCAGGGCATTGTCCAGTCCTGCATGCTCACGCGCCTGCAGCAGGCGCAGAATGGTGTCGTTGCGTGCCACGTCCTGCTGCAGCAGCAGTACCTGGTTCTGCGTCCCGCGCAGTTCGAAATAGTGACGAGCCACCTCGGCCATGAGGCCCAGCTGCCACTGGGCGACCGTGGCCTCGGCCATGGCGACCCTCGCGTCTGCGGCATCGACGCTGTTGCTCACGCGGCCCCACAGATCCAACTCCCATGACGCATCGAATCCTGCCTGAAACAGCTCGTAAGGCTCGCTGATGAAGTCAATCAGATGCCGGGACTGATCGGGCGGCGAAATCGCGCTGATCAGGCGTGTGGCACTGCCAGTCTCGCTTTGGCGCTGCGCACCCGCTGACCCGCTCGCGGCGACCTGCGGCTGCGACTGCAAGGCGACAGCACTGCGCTGCAGGCGACTCTGCGCCAGGCGCAGCATCGCCACCTGCAAGTCCTGGTTGCTGGCCAGCGCCCGCTGTTGCAGGCGGGTCAGGCTTTCTTCCTGGAACAGGGCGAATCCTTCCAGCATCGACACACTGGCACTGCCTTGCTGCCACTGCGCCGGCATGGCCAGGGGCGGCGCGATGTAGGAAGGCTTCTCACTTAAACAGGCACCCAGCATGGCCACCAGCAGGACGAGCCCGGTCAGCCGCGCGGCATGGCGTTGCGATGCAAGATTCATGTGTTCTCCCGTATTACACCAAGCGATGACGAAACAGCCACGCGGCCCAAGGCAGGGTCAGCATGGCAATGACAGACAAGGGCACCAGGTCGTACCAGACTGTCGCGATGCCCACCCCTTCCAGATACACCCGCTGAATCAGATCAATGGCGAAGCGCATGGGGTTGGCATAGGTCAATATCTGAATCGGCTCGGGCATGTTGCGCACCGGTGTGGCAAGACCCGACAACAGCATCAGAGGCATGATCAGCATGAAGGCATAGAGCATGGCCTGCTGCATGTTGGCCGACAGCGCCGAGATCGCCAGGCCCATGCCAACGCTGGATATCAAGAAAAAAACCAGTCCCATGTAAAGTGTGACGAATGACCCGGCCATGGGCACTTCGAACCAGTGCATCGTCACCATCATCACAATGGTGGACTGCACCAGCCCGATCATGATGGGCGGCACCACCTTGCCAATCATGATCTCGGTCGGAGACATGGGAGTGACCAACAGTTGATCGAAGGTGCCCTGCTCGCGTTCACGCGCCACCGACAAGGCTGTCAGCATCAGGGTCTGCAGAAACGCCAGCGAGGCGATCATGCTGGGCATGAAGTACCAGCGGGTCTCCAGATTGGGGTTGTACCAGGCCCGCGATTCGATGGTCAGTGCTGGCCCGGACCCGCCGTGGCGGCGGCTCCAGTCCTGGTTGAAGGCGTTCACGACCGCGCCGATGTATGCCGCAGCGGAGCCCGCGCTGTTGGAGTTGCGCGCATCCAGAATGACTTGCAGATCGGCGACGCCGCCGGCCTGCAATTCATCAGCAAAGGTCGGCCCGAACCGCAACACCAGCAAGGCTTCGCCACTGTTGATGACCTGCGCTATCTCTTGCTCCGACGTCAGACTCGCCACGCGGTGGAATACACCACCGCTGTCCAGTTTCGCGATCAACTCTGTCGAGACGGCAGAGCGACTCTGATCCAGAACGGCATAGGGCGCATTGTTCAAGTCGTAGGTTGCCGCGTAGCCAAACAGAAAGCTCTGCATGAATACCGGCATGATCAACACCACACGGCTTGACGGGTCCTTGAGAATGGCCAGCAACTCCTTGCGGCACAGGATGATAAGGCGATGCAGCAGTGCAAACATGATGTTCCTCAGTCCAGACGCTTGCGCGTCACCATGCGGGCAAGCCCGATGAACAGCGCGGCATAGGCCGCCAGGATGCTGCATTCCAGAATGATCTGAGGCCACACATTGCCCGCCAGCATCAAGGACTTGATGAGGCTCATGAAATGGGTGGCGGGAAGCAGATGCCCGATGATGTTGATGACCGCCGGCACATTGCGCAGGTCGAACATGAAGCCCGACAACATGAATACAGGCAGCAGACTCGCCAGCAGGGACACCTGGCTGGCCATGAACTGATTCCTCGTCACCGAAGAGATGAGCAGTCCGATCCCAAGGGCCACCAATAGGTACAGAACCGATGCGAACAGCAGGATCGGCAGAGAGCCCTGAATGGGCACCGCAAACAGGAATGTGGCCGTCACCAGACACATGGTCAGCCCGATGATGCCGACGCAGAAGTAGGGAATGATCTTTGCCAGCAGAATTTCCACCGGCCTCACCGGCGAGACGAACAAGGCCTCGAAGGTGCCGCGCTCCCATTCCCGCGCCATGACCAGTGCTGTCAGAAACGCCCCTACCAGCGTGATGATCAACACGATCAGGCCCGGCACCAGATACCAGGTGCTGGTATTGGCTTCGTTGAACCAGAGCCGCGATTCCACGTCGACGGAACCAATCCCGCTGGTGTTGTCCAGACCACTGCGATCAACCCGGCGAATGCCCTGCTGCGCCAGCGTGGCCGTGAGGTAATTGAGAATGATGGAGGCTCGGCTCGCCTCCGTGCCGTGCACGATCACTTGAATGGATGCTTCGCCCGCCGCCATGGCGCGGGAGAAATCCCCGGGCACCCGGACGATGCCGTCCACTTCCCGCGCCAGCATCAAGGCCTCGGCCTCATGCATGGTAGTGAGCATCACGGGGGAAAGAAACGGGCTCAGCTGCAGGCCGACGATCGCGTCCATCGCCGCAGGAGACGCGTCCTCCATCACGACAGCGATTGGGGCGTTTCGGACATCCAGTGACAAGCCGTAGCCAAACAGCAGCATGAGCATCACCGGCAGCAGCAGACCGATGGCCAGGATGCTCTTGTCGCGCAGCAACTGGCGCACTTCCTTGCGGGTCAGCGCCACAAGGCGCAGCAGAACGGCTTGCGGAGAATGGTGTCGCCGCGCGCGATTCGGCATGGCGGGGACTTCATGCGCCATGGGCCACCTCGGCGTTGCGCAGAATCTCTGCCTGTCGGGATTGCTGCACGATGTCGATGAACGCCCGTTCCATGTTGAGGGACGAGGTGGCGCTGTGACCCGCCTGCACCCACACGTCACGCGGAGTGCCCAGCGCCTTGAGCTCGCCGGCGTCCTGGATCAGGATGCGATCGCAGTATTCCGCTTCCTCCAGAAAGTGAGTCGTGATGATGATGGTGACCCCGGTATCGGCGAGAGAGGTGATGCGTCGCCAGAACTCGCGCCGTGCGAGCGGGTCGGTGCCGCTGGTGGGCTCGTCCAGAAAGAGAATGTCCGGCTCGTGCAGCAGGCCGACAGCCATCCCCAGACGCTGCTTGAAGCCGCCCGGCAAATGTCCGGAGGGCGTGCGCTCCAGGCCGCGCAACTCGAACTGTTCCAGCACGGTGTCGATGCGCTCGCGCAGGCGCTTGCCACGCAAGCCATACGCGCCGCCGAAAAACTCCAGGTTCTCCAGCACCGACAGATTGCCGTACAGGGAAAACTTCTGCGACACGTAGCCGATGCGGCGCCTGGCATCGGCACGCGCCGTGCGCAGGTTCACTCCTGCGACTTGCAGAAACCCGCTGGTGGCAGGCAGCAATCCGCACAGCATCCTGAAGGTGGTGGTCTTGCCCGCGCCATTGGGGCCGAGCAGCCCGAAAATCTCGCCGCGGCTCACGGCAAAGGAGGTGCTGTTGACGGCAACGAAATCGTCGAACTTGCGCACCAGATCACGCACCTCGATCATCGCGCCGCCCGCTGCCAGGGGGTCTGGCGCCGGGGAGGCGCGCGCTGCGAGCCTCGGGACAGCGCTCCGCGGCTCTGCGGCTGCGTGCTGCAGCTTTGCGCGCATGAGCACCATGAAGCCGTCTTCCAGCCGGGGAGCCTCGGCCTCGATGCGGGCGCCCTTGAGAATGGCGTGCAAGGGGGCCGCATCCGGTGCCGTCGCCTCGTTCAATACAAAGCGCACGGCACCGCCCAGCGGCACCGCATCGATGACCATGTCCACGGCATCCAGCAACTGGGACTGCAGAATGCGACCGGGCGCCCGGGAATCGCCACTTGCGGTGAAGCAACGTCCGCACGCATGCTGGCTCAGGGACTCCGGCGTACCATGTGCCAGCACCTCCCCCTCGTGCATGACATACACCTGTGCGCAGCGCTGGGCCTCATCGAGGTAGGCCGTGCTGATGATGACGGTGAGCTGCTCGTCGCGGCGCAGTTGTTCCACGATCTCCCAGAGTTCCACTCGCGACAGCGGGTCCACGCCCACTGTCGGCTCGTCCAGCAGCAGCAACTCCGGGGAGCGCACCAACGTGCAGGCCAGACCCAGCTTCTGCTTCATCCCGCCTGAGAGTTTGCCGGCCGGACGGTTGGTGAATCTGGCCAGTCCTGTAATGTCCATCAGGCGCTGGTAGCGTTGGACGCGAGCCTCGGCAGCAACTCCGTGGAGATCGGCATAGAGATCCAGGTTTTCCTGCACGCTGAGGTCCTCGTAAAGCCCGAAGCGCTGCGGCATGTAGCTGATGCGGTCCTGGATCTGCTGTGGGTCGCGCCGGACATCCACGCCAAGCATGTCGATGGTGCCGGCATCCACGCGCAGCAGTCCGGCCATCAGTCGCAACAGGGTCGTCTTGCCGGAACCGTCCGGACCGACGAAGGCACAGAGCGTCCCCCTGGGAATCGCCAGGTGAATGTCGCGCAAGGCCACGATCGTGCGACCGGACTCCTTGTCGACAAAGCGCTTGTGGACGCCCTCGATGCGTACTGCCGCACTTGCGCTGCTCATCAGCGGATGGCCTCTGCGAGGTCGGTGCCCAGTGTCACGGTCGCAGGCATGCCCAGCAGCAGTCGATTTTGCGGGTCCTCGACACGGATGCGGATCTCGTATACCAGACTGGTTCGCAGCTCTGCGGTCTGCACCGCCTTGGGCGTGAACTCCGCGACGGAAGCGATATACCCAACGGTGCCCTGCAGCACCTGATCCGGATGACTGTCCGTGCTCACACTGGCCGCCTGGCCGGGCTGCACCAGCCCCAGCTGCGGCTCGCTGACATAGGCCCGCACCCACTTGGGTTCGGTGATCGCCAGACTGTAGGCGGGTCGCTGGGGTGAGGCCATGTCGCCGGGCTCGAGCAGTCGGGAACGCACGACGGCCGCCATGGGCGCCCGCAATTCAGCATCAAGGCGCTGCTGTTCGAGAATCGCCAGTTCGGCAGCAGCTGCTTCGAGCATGGCTTCTGCCTGCGCAATCTCCTCGGCGGCGGGGCCATCCTCGCTCAGGTCCTGCACTTGCTGCGCGCGCTGCAGATTCGCTTCGGTGATGGAAAACCGGGCTTCCGCCATTTCAATGTCGAGCTGACTGACGCCCTGCCCACTGGTATCTGCACTGATCTTTCGAAGCCGTTGCAGCTGTTGCTGCGCCTGCAAGTGATCAGCCTGCGCGGCGGCACTGGCCGCTTCGGCCTGAGCGATCTCCTGACGCCGGCTGCCGGCACGCAGGCGGTTCAAGCCCTCCTGCCGCACCCGCAGCTGTGCCTGCGCCTGACGGATGTGCAAACTCAGCATCGTGGTATCCAGAACAGCCAGCACCTGGCCGGCCTGCACGTTATCGCCCTCCTCCACCAACATCTGCTCGACCCGTTCGTTGCCTTTGAAGGCCAGTGCCACTTGCCGCAGATCGACATTGCCATGGAGAACAATGGCATCGCTCTGTGCATTTGTCCGCCAGGGCTGCAGGATGAAGACGGTGGCGAGGGCTCCGATCGCGAGCACCGGGACAAGAATTCTTTTCGCATCCATAGTAAGTTTGGCCCCTTGAGCGTTTCAGAGATGACTGCAGGGATACTATCTGCAAGAATGCCTCCAATCAAATGCTAATTTGAATTTAAACTAAGATTTCAAGAGATTTCTCTGCATGCCACTGACCACCCCGAAATCCGTCTCAGCCGTGCGCACTCCCACGGGCCGTCTGCCAAGGGCTGACGGCGACAACACCCGCCAGCAGATTCTGGAAACAGCCGGTCAGTTGTTCGCCGACCTGGGCTATGACCGCACGACCAGCAAGCTCATCTGTGAACGGTGCGGCTGCAACCTGGCCGCCGTGAACTACCATTTCATAAGCCGTGACGATCTGTACAGCGCAGTACTGATCGAATCCCATCGCCGTCTCATCGGCTTCAATACCGTGCTGGACATCAGCAACAGCGACGACGACCCTCGCACCAAGCTCACTCGCATCATCGACACCTTGCTGGACGGGATCGATCCCAGCCAGTGGCACGCCCGGCTTTATATCCGAGAGATCATGGCGCCCTCTGTTCACATAGAGAAGGTCATCAAAAGTGAAGCCTTGCCCAAGTTTGCCGTTCTGAAAAAGCTGATCAGCGACATTACAGGCATTGCCCCGGAGGATCCCGCCATGTCACTGACAGTGCTGAGCACAATCGCGCCCTGCATGCTCCTGCTCGCGGCCAACCGGGACAATCTTCGAGCAGTGCTCGGAGACTTCCAGGAAGACAAGGCGGCACTGAAGGCACACTTGAAGAGGTTCCTGTTTGCGGGTCTGGACAACCTGGCCGCAGAGCGAAGGCAGCGCGTGACAAAACAGCGTTGAACTGATCAGCCTTCCCACCCTTCGGCCAGCGCCACAGATTGCTTCACCGCAATGAAACTGACAGGCAACTGCGCCATGGAATCAATCCCGCCATCTACCAGAAAGGCCGCGAACTCAAGATAATCGCTCGGGGCCTGGCCACAAAGGCCGACCTTGGTACCTGATTTGCCTGCCGCTCTGATGACGTGGCGAATCATCCGGCGAACTGCCTCGTCGCGCTTCCTTCTCCCCCGCAATCGCCCGCGTGAGTGCACTCCAGGATTGACCCTGGTCAAGGCGCGCGCGCCGAATTGACGTCATTCTTAAGACTCCCGAGCAGACACTCCTGTCTGCCGCGCACCTCAGGAGCTTTCACGATGATCACCCGCTCTCTTGTCCGCATGCCCGCCATCGTCCGCTTCGCTGCTGCCGCACTCGCTCTGACCGCCAGCCTGAGCAGCCACGCCGACAGTGGCGTCTATGTCAGCCAGTTCCAGCCTTCCGACCCCCTGGCCGAACTGGGCGGCACAGACCCGGTTTACCTGTTCGTCGCCCACAAGGGCGCGCAGGCGGTGTACTCCGCGAATGCCTTCTACAAGCCTGAGGGCATGACGACGCCACTGAAAGTCTGGAGCTACGGCATCCTGACGCTGGACGCGAACAATGCCGCCACCTTCGAACTGGTGGATTTCTTCGACGTGTGCAGCGTCACCATGGAAACCGTGCTGCGTGCCGATGTGATCACGGTGCGCACCATCAATTCGGCCAACAAGCCGGGCGCAAGCAATCCTCTCAACATCGACTGTCGCGATCTCTACCCGCTGATCACCCGCACATTCACGCTGGCCTTCTGACCCACCGCGGCCGGCGCGATGCCATTGCGGTGCAGCCTGCTCCTGAATGCACCAACACTGCACCAGGGACGGCGCACCACTTCGGCCAGCGCTCACAGGCATCAGCACCAAAACCGCGCCTGACTCCACCGCCAACCTCCCGCTCTGCCACTTTCTGGAACACTCCTCCCGAAAGCGTGCACAGCTTTGTCACATTGCCGTGCATTTCACCGGTACACAGTCTCACACATTCACTCTGGCACGCTTAATGCTGATCTGGGGGTAACACTGCACGAAACATCAGTGTCCGGGCGCTAGCGCTTTCATACCCCACATATGTCACAGACCGGAGTCATTGCATGAAAACACCGAAGCATTTCAAACGCACACAACTGTTCCTGGCCACCTGCCTGATCACCGGGAGTTTCGCTCCCGGTGCACTCGCGCAGTCCGGAGCACCGGAGGCGGAAGTCAGCGAAATTCTCATCACCGGCTCACGCCGCTCGGGCATGGCAGTCTCCGACAGCCCTGCGCCGGTGCAGATGATCAGCGCCGAAATGCTGGAAGAAAGTGGTTCGCCGGATTTGATGAACGCCATCGCCACTCAAGTGCCTTCCTACAATGCCAGACAGACCGGCACGGACATGGCGAGCCAGACCCTGACGGCCAGCATGCGCGCGCTGTCGGCCAACCACGCCCTGGTGCTGGTGAACGGCAAGCGCCGCCACATCACCTCCAACGTCGGGGCCAGCAGCGGCAACGCAGCGGCCGACCTGTCGTTCATTCCCTCCTCCGCGATTGAGCGGCTGGAAGTGCTGACCGATGGCGCGGCAGCGATCTACGGCTCTGACGCGATCGCAGGTGTGGTCAACATCATCCTCAAGGATGACTACGAGGGCGGCGAGTTCAACACCAACGTGTCTGAATACGTGGACGGCGGCGGGTATACCACCAACCTGCAAGGCGACGTCGGCTTCGGCACCGACACGGCTTTCCTCAATCTGAGCATGGAAACCGAGGAGCGAGACACCGTCAGCCGCTCTATCACCTACGGCCCGGCCCTCTGCGTGGCGGACCCGACAGAGTGTCTGAATCGCCTGAACAACGGCACCCCCAGCGGCTACACTGTCAGCACGGCCTACCGCACCTATCTGGAACGCGACAGCAAGATGGCGACGGCGCCGGGCTTCCCCACCCTCAACAACCAAGGCGATCCGCCCGATGTGGAGCGCGCTGCCGTGTTCTACAACGCCGGCTACGAGATCAGTGAAGACCTGAACTTCTACAGCTTCGGCAGCTACGGCCTCAAGGAAGCCTCGTCGCTGCAGACTTATCGACGTCCCTCCCAGGACGGCGGGGTCGATGTCAACAAGGACGGCGATCGCAACGACCTGACCGCCAGCGGCGTGCGCGAGTTCCTGATCAACAAGTACGAATACGGCTTCAGCCCCAAGCTCGCGTCCGACGAGAAGGACTTCTCGCTGACTGCCGGTGTCAACGGCATGACCGATGACTGGATGTGGGACCTCTCGACGACCTATGGCGACAACGAGATCGAGATGTACAACACCAACTCCATGAACTTCAGCCTGTGGAATCAGACAGGGTCCTCACCGGACAGCTTCTACATCGGCAAGTTCGAAGGCTCCCAGTGGACCACCAGTCTGGATGTGAGCAAGGAGTTCGATATCGGCATGGCCGCTCCGATGACTTTCGCGACCGGCCTCGAGTATCGCAAGGACACCTACGGCATCGGTGCCGGCGAACCCGCGTCCTACTTCGGCTCCGGTGCCGCTGCATTCCCGGGCTACAACGCCGCCGTGAACACAGGGGACTACGATCGCCACAACTACGCGACCTTCCTGAACTTCGTGTTCGTGCCCACCAACGAGTGGCTGGTGGACCTGGCGGTGCGTTACGAGGATTACAGCGATTTCGGCAGCAAGACGGTGGGCAAGATCACCACCCGCTATGATTTCGCGGACGGCTATGCCATCCGCGCCACCGCCAGCACGGGCTTCCGCGCACCGACGCTGGGCGAAGGCTTCTACTCCGCCGTGAACGTGGCGCCCACCAGTGCCACACCGCAACTGCAACCGAACAGCCCGGCCGCTGCCGCGCTCGGCTTCGGCGCAGGTCTGCAGCCTGAAACCTCCGAGAACTACAGCATCGGCCTGGTGCTGGAGCCCATCGATGGCCTGACCACCACCATCGACGCCTACGAGATCACCATCTCCGATCGCATTCAGAGAGGGTCGTTCAACTACTCGCAGGCGCAGAGCAACAACACCATCACGGGGCGCACCACCGGCCGCTTCAACAACATCCTGCCCGACCCTGCCGACACCAACGGCGACGGTCGTCCGGATGACACCTACAACGAGGCCCTTGGTCGCGCCCTGGTGGACTTCGGCTACATCGGCGTGTGGAACAACCCGACCGCTCCTGGCGGAACGCTTGACCCGACCGCTCGTGCGGCGATCAACGTGGCCATCTTCAACAACTCGCTGGAAACCAAGACCAGCGGCGTGGACTGGGTGAACACCTACACCTCGCGCTTTGGCTGGGGCAGCATCAACTGGACCATGGCCGCCAACTACAACAAGACGGAAGTGCTGAGTGCCAAGCCGGCACCTGCAAGCCTGGGCGGCGCGGTGATGTACAGCCCGGTCACCCTGGCCAACCTGGAAACGGACAGCCCGCTGTTCCGCGTGAATCTGGGCGCCCGCATCCAGTGGGGTGACTTCTCGCTGAGCCTGCGTCAATCGATCTATGGTCCGCAGTACACGCTGAGCAGCACCTCCGGCCTGCC
>JALREE010000018.1 GCA_023256835.1 Pseudomonadales bacterium
CACCGTGGCCCTGTGCTCCCTGCTGACCTGGACGGGGGCGATCATCGCCGGCCGTCTCGTCGCCTACATCGTCTGAGGGAGCGCCGCATGCTGGAATCTCTGGTCTCGTTTGTCGACGGCAGTGCCCTGAATCAGTGGATCGTCGCCGCCTGGTGGATCTGGCCGGTATTCGAGATCGTGCACTTCTTCGGGCTCTCGCTGCTGCTGGGCGGCCTGCTGGTGATCGACCTGCGGCTGGCCGGGCACTGCCGGGGCTTCACGCCCGCTGCCACGCATGCGCTCATTCCCGTGGTGCTCGCCGGCTTTCTCTTGAACCTGCTCAGCGGCATCCTGTTCTTCTATGGTGATCCGGTGACCTATGCGGGCAATGCCGTGTTCCAGCTCAAGATGCTGCTGATCCTGCTGGCCGGACTGAACGCCGCGTTCTACTACTGGACGCTGCACGCACAAGTGCTCACCTGGACGGCCGACACGGTGCCGCCGCTCACGGCGAAAGTCGTGGCATATGCCTCACTGATGCTGTGGAGCGCGGTCATGCTCTGCGGCCGATTGATCCCTTACATCGGCGAGTATCTCGGCGCCGGTAATTGACCGAAACGATCCCAATCACGCGTACTGGAGAACCCCATGCAAACAAGACGTCTGTTCACTGCAGCCACCCTGGCCGCCTCCCTGGGAGTGGCGTTCATCATGACGCCCGTCATCGCCCATCACGCCAGTGGTCCGTTCTACGACCCGGATCGTCGCGTCGAGATCGAAGGCACCGTCAAGCGCTTCGTGTTCCGCAACCCCCACGCGTTTCTGTTCGTCGATGTGGCGGATGCCAGCGGCGCCATGACGGAATGGCAGATCGAACTCGGCGCGCCGGTCAGCCTGCAGCGCACCGGCTGGACGCCCGATTCCCTGCCACTTGGCATGGTGGTGAAAGTGTCCGGACAGCCCTCGCGCGCCGAAGGCTCCACCGGCATGTGCTGCGTGCGCATGACGCGTCAGGACGGCAGCCCTGTGCTCTCGGGCGGTCGCGTGGAAGAAGCGGTGCAGCCGCCCCGCTGAGCGGCCTTGCTGCACCCACGACCTCCAACAACAAGAACCTCTATCGGGAAGGAATGGATATGCCACACGACGACACAAGACCCGCGCTTGCGCGCACCACACTGCCCGCCCTGGCCCTGCTGGGGCTGATGAGTCTGCCCGCCGGCACACTGCTGGCGCAATCCGATGAGGCCGCGATTCCGGACCTCTCCGGCGTCTGGGACGGCGGTGGCCGCGCCCGGCCGGTGAACAGCGAGACAGTGCCCTGGACCACCGAGAATTTCCCCGTGCTCAACGAACGCGCCCTGGCCTATCAGGAAGTGTTCGAGGAGATCATCGCGCCCAAATACGATTGCCAGCCGGCCTCATCGCCCGCCATTCAGTACGACCCGTATCACATGCAGGTCACCCAGTGGCCCGACCGCGTGATGTTCCGCTACGAAAAGGACGACCAGCTGCGCACCGTCTGGCTGGATGGCCGCATGCCCACCGCCGTGGATTTCAGCAATCAGGGCTTTTCGGTGGGCCGCTATGAAGACGGCGCGCTGATCGTGACCACCACGCACTTCCTGTTCGACATCACGGGCTTCGACGACTACAACGGCATTCCCTCCTCGGCGCAGAAAGTGGTGACAGAACGCTACTGGATGGAAGGCGAAGACCTGCACATCACCCTGACAGTGGAAGACCCGATGTTCCTGCGCGAGCCCGCCTCCTACAGCACGCGCTGGGTGCCCGCCGCGCCGGGCTACCAGATTGCCGCCTTCGGCTGCGACCCGGAATCCGCCCGCGCCTCCGTGCGCTTCTTCCCCTCGAGGTTCAAGTAAGCCTGCGTGGCCCGGGCCTCGGTGGCCCGGGCATTCTCGTGTGAGGTCAGGCCCGGCGCCAACGCGCTGGGCTGCCATGGGGCGCTTACACGGGATAAAGCCTCGGCAGCCAGCGCTCCACAGCCTCGGCCGGAAAGCCCAGGCGCACGGGAGCAAGCTTGTGGTCGGACACCAGATAGCCTTTCTCCAGCAGCGTGGTGAGCACCTCGCGGGCCGCACGTTCCTTGTAGCCGGTGATGGCCGCAGCCTGCCCGCGCTTGAACTCGCCCGCCATCCACGCCTCGCGCAGCAAGGCAAAACTGCCCTTGGGCAGCCGCTTCAGCGCCACCTCTTCCTGCACATGCAGGCTCATGCGAGTGAGAAAGCTGGCGCTGTCGAGCAGCTGCGCCATGAAGTCCACCTGGTCGATGGCGGTGCTCAGGAAAAAGCGGCAGAAACTCACAAGTTCCTCATGGCTCAGATTGCCGCGGCCATCCAGATCTACCTTGCGGGGTGAGTCCGCCGCCATGAGCCGCGCCTTGTATTCTTGAACGTTGCGTGCGAGTCCGCGGGATACCGACCACAGACTGCTGCCGATGCCGATTTCCTGCAGCCACGCATGGGAGAACAGCCGCACCACACGGCCGTTGCCGTCGAGGAACGGGTGAATCCACACCAGCCGGTGATGGGACGCGGCAATGGCGATGACTTGCTGCACCTGCGACAGCCGTGCCGGGTCATAGGCTTCTTCGAAGCGGCGCATGAAGCGCTCAAGATTCCCGGCCATCGGTGGAATATGCCGGCCCACCGCGACTTCGCGCTGCCTGAACTGCCCCGGTGTCACTTTCAAGCGCTCGCCGGTGTCGGGATTCTCCACCCACAGCAGTTCATCCGGCAGGCGCGAGCAGAATTCCTGATGCGCCCAGCGCATGAACTCCCCCGAGGGCTTGCTGGCGGGCGCCCTCCCAGAATCGATCAGCTGCTGCACCTCGATGTGCGCTCTGGCCTCGAGTTGCAGATTGCGCGTGGTGGTGTCTTTCGCGAAATCCCCCGACAGCGCCCTGTCGATGTCGCGCGGGTGAGTGTCGTGCCCTTCGATCAAGTTGCTGTAGTAGCAATTCATCGAGCGCACCAGCGTGCCGATGGACTGCCGCACAGCGGCGGGCATCGCACCAGCGAGCGCGCCGCTTTTCCTGGCAAGCACCATGGCAAGGTCCTCCAGCTCCTTGTTTCCAAGGGCGGGGAGCATGGGTTCCATCAGGGCGGTGGGTTCGGACTTCATGGGTTATGTGCCGATCAAAATGCCGATCAAGGATGACAATAAAACAATTAATATCAGCTAATTAGATTTATTGAAAGCTGAAATGTGACCAATAAGTGCCGATTCTGGTGCCGCAGGGGGATGGAGGGGGTTCGAGCGCTGTGCAGTGCCGGCTCGTCAAGCGCCAGGCCTGCCTGTACTTCCTGTAAAGTCAGCGGGAAGGAGATCGGACACGGTATCCGCAACACCTTGTGGCCGCGGCCTGGAATCCGGACTGACGAACCGGGCGAGCTTGAACATGCGCTGCTTGGAATGGGGAAGGCAAGGGAGACCTCCCAGTCTCCCTTGCCCGGGTATGCGAGCGGTATTGCCTGCTCGCAAGAGACATCGTCAAACACTCAATTGCCGGGTCTCCATTCGATCGACACCCAGTAACGGCGGCCAAACGGGTCCTGGAGTCGGCTCTCGAAACCAGCACCCACGCCCAGCTCCGGTGTTGGTTGTGGCATTGTGTTGAACATGTTGGTCAAGCCAGCACTCAGGATGATCTCGCTGTCCCAGTACTGATCGAAGGTATAGGAGTACTGCGCATTCCAGATATCCTGTCCAAAAATCTTGCGTGGCGCAGTGAAGCCCTGGCTGTAGCGGTCGACCAGCACGTTGTCCCAGATGACGCTGGTGTAGAAATTGCCTGTCACACTGGCGCTGTGCTTGTCACGGAACCAATTCAACATCAGCGTGCCTTTGTATTCCGGCAAGGGCGGCACGATGGACGTATTGGCATTCTGACGACCATTGGCATCCTTGGTTCCGCCGGTCAGATCCGCATACTCGTAGTTCAGGAAATGTGACAAGGTCAGGGTGGACTGGAACGTGCCCCACGCGTCGGTCTCATAGGTGTAGCGAGCGCGCGCATCGAGCAGATCGATCCAGAGCGAGCTGATATTGGCTGACTGGCGAATCACTCGGATCACGCGCTGGGTGGCCGGATCCCGCCACACGATCTGCTGGTTCTCAGGTTTTGCCAGCCACTGATTGGCGAGCAAGCGCGTGGGGGAGCCCGGTGTCTTGACATACTGTTCCTTCGTCAAGCCATTCTCACTGAGAAAGCGCCCGAACTCGGAATTCACAGTGTCGTCGTTGGTCAGCGCGCGAATGCGGTCCACATAGTCCACTTTCTGGTAGTCCAGACTGATGCTCAGGCCTTCGAGGGTGCCGTCAGGCTCCCACGTGAACCCGAAATTCGTGGTTTCCGAAGTTTCAGGCACCAGATTGGGGTTGCCAGCGAGACAGGTGGTGCCGCCCGTCAGGTCGATTGGCGTGAAGGGATCCGAACCCGAGAACAATTCCGTGCAGTTGGAGTTTGGATCAAAGGGGCGAATGCTGAGCGCAGTCGGGGCCAGGAAGCTCTCGCCCCAGGATGCGCGCAAGGCCAGGGTAGGCATCGCCTCCCAGCGCAAGGCCACTTTCGGCGTCGTGGACTCCAGACCGAAGTCGGCGAACTGCTCGTGGCGCCCGGCCAGTTGCAAGGTCAAGGTCTCCAGGATCGGCACTTCCAGTTCCGCGAAAACCGCTTTCACCGCATTGGCGTAGTACTCGTCCTCCGGCAGGGTCGAGAAGATATTGCTGTTGTAATTCTGCCTCAGCATCGAATAGGGGTTGGCGAAGGTCCAGTTCTGCGTGTCGCGCCATTGGTAGCCTGTGGCCATCTGCACAGCTCCGGCCGGCACATCAAACAACTCACCCGTCGCCACAATCTCGCCTATCTCCAGCATGTCGCGCGCCGTGGTGCCATTGTTCGGCTGAAACAACCAATCCACCAATTCCAGTGAGTTCTCGGTGACACCCTTCACGAAGAAGGGTGAGCGGCTGTCGGCGGAGCCAAAGGGGTTGAACCACTCGTTCCCATTCGGTCCGCCCTTGCCGATCAGCGCAAGTTGCAGGCGGGGGAGGCTCAGCGTGACGCTTTTGCGATTGGACTGGCGATTCTCTTGTCGGGAGTAATAGGCCGTTGCGGTCCAGGTCTCGCTCAGGTCGAAGTAGGCCGCCAGCTTCCAACGGTCGGCATATTCGCGGTTCTCCGAAAGCAGCGCGCCGGTGGATCGTTCCAGATGACTGTGCCATGTCGCGTTGGCCGTGAAGGGACGCCAGTCATAGGGCACGACATCGAAACCAAACGGGTTGGCTGGATGGGAGGCCGGGATGAAGATGGCGCCTCGGTTGTTCTCCGATACCGCGGTGGATGTGCTGCCGCGATTGGTGCGCAGGCGGAAGTTCAGCATGGTCTGGAATTCGAGGCGCGCCCAGTCAGTGGCCTGCCAGGTCACGTTCGAGTACAGGTTCTGCTCTTCGATCTCAGCGGCGTAGGCGTGCACCTTGGAGTAGTTGTAGCGGCAGGTGGCCGTCGTGGCCGCCGAGGCGATGGGCGTTCGGACCCCGGACGGCGTGTTGTGTGCCACCGTGAGGTCCTCAAGACCCTGATTGAAGGTTCCACAACTGGGGTCGATGCGGCTTGGTGCCACCACTGTACCGCCGTGTCCGCCGCCGATGTTGGCCCTGCCATTGTTGACGCGCCTGAAATTGCCAGGGTTGCCCGAGGTTGACGAACCATCGGCCATGCGCCATGCATCCGGGCGTTCGAAAGGCATCAAGGAGGTCTTCTTCGTGAACTCGTAGGCACCTACCCAGTTCACGCCGTTATCGAAGGACTTGCCCGCCATGAAGGAAATCGCAGGCTCTTCCATATCCGCATTCTCTGTTCGCGAATAGTAGGCACGTGCCCGGAAACCATCGAATTCCTTGATGGGCAGCATGTTCACCACGCCCGCCACCGCATCGGATCCGTACAGCGCGGAGCCTCCGTCCAACACCACTTCCATGCGCTGAGTGGCGATGTCAGGCAGCAGGGCCGTGATCGCGCTGCTCACCACACGCACGCCATCCATCAACACCAGCGTGCTGTTTTCTCCCAGGCCGCGCAGATTGAACTGCGTGCCATTGGAGGTCTGCGCGCCGTCTGCCGAGCCCAGGACGTTGTTGACCACATTGGTGTTCTGGGTATACGTCAGGTTGCGCACATACTGCGCCATGGTGGGTGCGCCCGAGGTATAGAAGTCTTCCTGCGTGACCGTGTCGATCGGCGAGGCTCCCGTGAATTTGCTGTTGCGTATGTAGGAGCCTGTGACGACGACTTCTTCCACTTCGGGATCGGTTTGCGCCTGGACGGCGAAAGGGAGAGCGAGGGAGGCACTCAAACAGCCATGGATCAGGTGACGGAGTTGCCCCCGCCGGGTGAATTTCAGCATTTTTCATCTCCAGTTTTGGCCTTCACTGCAAAGACAATGGATGGCCTTTATTATTGATGTGACAAGAGTGTGGAGCTTGCCAAGGCACTACTTGATTATCACTGGAGAACGACATGCAAGACGCAAATCCCATACTTCGATATAGAACCACTACGCCATGTGCGTCGCCATAGCACCAAAAATTCAGGAGAGAAGCAAGCGGGATTCCTTTCGAGTTGAATAGTCCAGGAGTTCCAGAAGGGTCAAGCCATCATCAAGAATGCAAGCCCCAATGATGCAAGGCTGCACTCCCCTCACACACTGAAAACCGGCGCAAACCCTCCCCCCGGGGTGCGGAAGTTCGTCGTCTGGCCCTGATAGAGGCGCGCGGCCGTCAGCAGCGTGTGGCCAGCGTAGGTGTATAGGCGGATGTCGGCCTTGCGCGCCTCCTTGCTGCCTGCAAACTCGATCATGCGTTCGCTGGGTGGCGCGAATTCCTGCGCCACGCAGCCGCCCTTGACGATCTCCTCCCACGTGCTGCGCGTCAGCTTGTCGCCGCGATACACGGCCTTGCCGCCGTAACCGGCCGCAGGCTTGAAGAAGAGATGTTTGCGCCGGGCCCAGAGCGACTCGGCCTTTTCCGGGGTGACCACTTCCGTTTTCAGGACATTGCCCAGCGCCGCGAGTGCGGCATCATCAACGCCCCAGCTGGCGAGCAGCTCGCGGTCCGACAGCAGAATCAGATTGCGCTTGTCGGCAAACAGCGCGTGCACGCCAGGGTGAGGGGTCAGAACGACGGCATTGTCCAGCGCTGCCTGGCGCAAGGCGGCGTGCGCGGCCTCGTCGAGCGCGAAATCCACCAGGCGGTTGTAGACCAGGTCGACGGGCTGGCCATCGGCTCGCAGCGACTTGCCATCGTAGTCCAGCGCGGCAGCGTCCACGATCACGGCGTCCACGCCCTGCCGCGCGAAGAAATCCCGCGCCAGCTGGAACTCGGGGTAGAGATACTGTTC
>JALREE010000071.1 GCA_023256835.1 Pseudomonadales bacterium
TGCAGGCCGAATTCCGCGATGCCGGCATGGAGCAGTTCCTGCCCATCAGCTATCAGGAACACTGGTCGGTGGTGCGCACGATCGACGAGGCCACGAACACGATCTACAACTGTGACTGAGATTCCCATGCTGACCATCACCGCCCTGACCAAACGCTACGACACCGGCGATCTTGCGCTGAACAACGTCACGCTCAGCGTGCCTGCCGGCCAGGTGCTGGCCCTGATCGGGCCCTCGGGCGCCGGCAAGAGCACGCTCATTCGCTGCGTGAACCGCCTGGTGGAGCCCACCTCGGGCAGCGTGGTGCTGGACGGCAGCGACATCACCCGCGTGCGTGGCAAGGCCCTGCGCGAGGCGCGGCGCCAGATCGGCATGATCTTCCAGAGCTATGCCCTGGTGGAGCGCCTGTCGGTGATGGAGAACGTGCTCTCCGGCAGGCTGGGCAGCGTGGGCTTCTGGCGCAGTTGGTTCCGCCGTTTCCCCGAGGCCGACATCCGCCAGGCCATCGGCCTGCTGGAACGCGTGGGGCTGGAGACGATGCTGGACAAGCGCGGCGATGCGCTCTCGGGCGGACAGAAGCAGCGCGTCGGCATTGCCCGCGCCCTGATGCAGAACCCCAAGCTGCTGCTGGTGGACGAGCCCACGGCGAGTCTCGACCCCAAGACCTCGCGGCAGATCATGCGCCTGATCTGCGAGCTGTGCGCCGAGCAGCATCTGGCCACCATCATCAACATCCACGACGTGGCGCTGGCGCAGCAGTTCGTGCATCGCGTCGTCGGCCTGCGCGCCGGCGCCGTGGTGTATGACGGCCCGCCCGAAGGGCTGACGCAGGACGTGCTCACCACCATCTACGGCGAAGAGGACTGGACAGCCACGCAGAAGAAGGACGACGAAGACGCACACGAGGCCGCACGCGATGTGGCCGCCGCCGTGCTCGGAGGGCACCCGTGAGCGGGGTTTCGAGCCACGCGGTCCAGAATGCCGCGAATGCCCGCGCCCTGGCCCTGCAGCAAGCCCGCGTCAGCGCCGCACGTGCCGGCCAGTGGCGTCCGTTGCCGCGCATCAGCAGCCAGGCCCTGCGCTGGGGCCTGAACGCGGCCGTGCTCGTGTACTTGGTGCTGGTCTATTACAGCGTGGATATCAACTGGGCGCGCGTGGCCCAGGGCATGGACCGCGCGCTGAATTTCATCGGCTCCTTCTTCACGCCCGACTTCGTGAGCCGGGGCGGCGAGATCCTCGTGGGCCTGCGCGAGAGTCTGACCATGAGTGTGGTGGCCACCGTGCTGGGCATCGCGCTGGCGATTCCCGTGGGCCTGGGTGGCGCCCGCAACATCGCGCCGCGCCCGGTGTATTTCTTTTGTCGCGGCATCATTGCGCTGTCGCGCACCTTCCAGGAGCTGATCATCGCCATTCTGTTTGTCGCCATGTTCGGCTTCGGGCCCCTGGCCGGCGTGTTCACCCTGGCCTTCGCCACCATCGGCTTCATGGCCAAGCTGCTGGCCGAGGACATCGAGGATGCGCAGCGCGAGCCCATGGA